>JAPOYQ010000371.1 GCA_026706505.1 Gemmatimonadota bacterium | reverse complement strand
CTCAACTACGTTGGTGCAATATCCGGGTTAGCAGCTGTTTGTTCGAATTTGCAATGCGATCGTGCTCATTATCGTGGAATGCCCACATGATTTCTGAATTGCTCGAAGAGTCGCGCACGATCTGAATAAGTGCCTGTGTCATGACATCGTCCCAACCACCATAGCCAACAACAACTAGGGTGCTATCTCGGAGTATGTGCGTGAGAGATTGGGCGAGCTGCGGCCTCGGCAGCGTTAACTGTTGCGGCGTGTGTAGTGTGTCGGCACCATACCAATAGCCATGGAGATGAACGATGTGCGTGCCCTCAGCGGCCGTCTGGCCAAGAGCACCGTCAGAGTGAAGGACCGTCCGAAAATGTCGACCGCCATGCCTTGATATGCTGACCGCGATGAGTGGGTCGAAATTTGTAGTCAGTACTGTACGGCCAAAGGTGTCGGAGCAATCTACCAAGAGTTGGCCGAACGCATTTACGGCCGTCGGGAGATGCCAAGCACTGGAATAGCGCTCAAGTGTTGTACACGCAGCTGCGTCAGCTTCTCGGTCAGTTAAGTCTGGCGGGAGTTCCGAAGGCCAGTTTTTGGCGTCCAGAGCAGTCCATACGGCTGAGCGGACGATATGATTGGCGGCATCTTGGCCTTTACGGGCATGGAGGAAACGGAACGCACTTTGGTAGTTGTTTGGTGCGCCAGAGAGGGCACTTTCGAACTCTGCGCTCGCGTCCGGGCTTGCGAACTCGTTTCTAATCAAATCGATCATTCCACGGACTCCGGGAATACCGTGGCCACCGGGCTGATCAGGGAGGCATAACGCGGAGCCGACCAGGAATACCATCGGCGCGCTCTCGGTGTTCGCAGCGTGACAAAGTCGACCGATGAGATCATCCGAAGAGTAGAAGTCGTGATCCATCCCATGTCCCTTCAATGGCTGTAGTGTTTGCACTTTGTATCACATGGTGCACCCATGGTGTTCGCCCACGCTGGTCCACTAGGCCCGGATGCAGCTTTGCGGCAGCGTGATGCGCCGCAAGCCACTGGAACTCTGACCGGTAGGCGTACAGCAGGCGTGAGGCGGTGTCGGAGGCTGGCATTTCGGAATCGGGCTTTGACGGAATCTGGTGCGAGCATGGACTCAAATCACATCCCAGGCGCTGGAAAGACAGCTGGCGAAGATCCATCAGCCAAACGAAACATTCAGCCAATTTTAGGCTCAGTACGCCAGGTATCATCGAAGGGTCGATTGAATCGATCCCACGCCTGTCGGTAGTCCTGCTCGCGGTTTGCTGGGTGGAAGGGGGCTGTGTAGGCGATGTGTTGGGTTATGGGGCCGCCAGGTTGGGTGTTGTCGGTGATTTGGCGGCGGATGGTGCCGGTTTTGAGGGTGCGGATGTCTTCCCAGCCCAGGGCGGTGTAGGTGGCTTTGAGGGTGGGGGAGTCGATGGTGTAGCTGGTGTCGTTCTTGAGGGCTTTGCGGGGGAGGCCGACGCCGGGGAGGCCCTTGGAGGCGGTGAAGACGATGCGGCCAGTGGTGTCGTAGTAGGTGTCGGCTTCGTATTGGCGCATGACGGGGAACTGGACTCGGTAGATGGTGAGGAGTTCGTCCAAGGTGAGGCCGAGGGCGATGGCGGTGAGCACGTCGATTTCGACTAGCGCTTGGCGGCGGGCGTAGTCGGTGCGCAAGGCGACGTTGCGGTTCCAAGTGGGAGTGAGGTCGCGGAAGAAGGTGGCCGGGAGGCGTGGGTCGGGGCTGGTCCAGGCGTCGGCGTTGAAGGCGTCGATGTGGCGGCGGGATGGGTTTTCGGGGAGTGGGGTGTTGCAGATTTCCTGCCAGAGGTCGGCGTAGGGCTTGGTCAGGCAGGAGAGGGCTAGAGCGCGGACTCGCAGGGCGTCGCGGATAGCGGGGGGGCAGTCCTCAGAAAGAATGGGAAGTCTGTTTAGAAGGGACGGCTGGATGTCGCTCACCCCGGTCGCCTTGACAAAGAAGTCAAGTGGTATTGATGCGGTCAAGGCGAAGAAGTCGACGCTTTCAAGGTGGCTCCGGAATGCTGTGCTGACTATCGTGTATAGAGCAGAGACGCCCTTCGAAATCATCGCCGTGGTGAGCGTCCTTTCCAAGGCCGAGCTAACCATCTTCCGATTCACAACTCGGTAGAAATCTGTAACGGGCGGAAGCTCCGCTTCGCCTTCGCGCCAACGCACGCGCGGAGTTCGCTTTGTGTATTCCTCCTCGCTGCACGCCGGAACGTAGTTTGTCCTCGGCAGATAATCGTCCGGCAGCGTAGTTAGGTCTAGGCATTCGTAGTCGCTGTTTTTTGTGCAGCGTTCGCGAGGGGTCTTGTAGTACGGATTACCGACGAAGAAGTATGGACCTGACACCACCATCTCCCTGATGCTCACAGGGAAACGCGTCTCGCGCCGGAT
>JAPOYQ010000475.1:1529-2419 GCA_026706505.1 Gemmatimonadota bacterium | reverse complement strand
CGGAACTTGTTGAGCAGCTCCGGCAGGCTGTGTAGAATCGCCTTCGGTTTGCCAGTGGAGCCGGAGCTAAAGAGCACCAGCCCCGCCTTGTCTGCCGCCCGCAGTTGCTCCATCAAGGGGTGGTTGCGCCGATTTTCGAGCTTGATCGCGCTGCCTTGATCCTGCCTGTCTATCTCTACGCGATGGTCGAGCTCGGCGATCTTGAAGAACTCCTGATGCTGGTCTTGCGACTCCCACGAGAGCGGCACGAGGATGCAGCGCATCTTCAGCAATGCCAGCAAGCAGGACACCGCGCCCGGCGAGAAGTCGGCGAGCACCCCCACCGAGTCCCCGGCGCGGATACCCGCCGCCGCTAGGTAGCTGAGCCACTGCTCGTAGCGATTAGTCAGCTCGGAATAGGTACAGGCGCGATCGCGCCAGATGATGGCCGGACGATCCCCGTCTTCCCGGAAACGCCGTAGCTGCCAGTCGGTATGCTCCATTCGTCGTGTTTCCGTCAGTGATATAGTCCCATACTTGATAGCCGATGGAATATTCGGTACCGCCGGTGACGATTGCGTTCTTTCCCGAAAGATTGACTTGTTCTGTAGTCGGAAATAAGCACAATCTGTGCCATTTTTTTGTAAAATGGCCAACTCCCTGCGGATGAAGGAGTTAGGGGATATTTGGGAACCGCAGAAGATTTTTGGAGTGTTGCAGAATGCGGCTGCCAACCGCTTAGGCGACCTCTTTTTCTATGGAGGACAGTATGCAATTGCTTGTTTATTAAGGGTGTTATAGGAAAATCCGAGAAGGAAGGTAGAGCGTGCGGTGCAGTTTGCGACGCACGTTGTGTTTTGCAACGGACATGGTAGTACTGGCCCCAGCCGTATTCGAAGAAATCGGTGACC
>JAPOYQ010000475.1:0-1519 GCA_026706505.1 Gemmatimonadota bacterium | reverse complement strand
TTCTCGAAATTCCGGTAGTCCTTCTTGCGTTCGTCCAGGCCGTCGCGTGCCGTGCCGCCGTAGCGGCGATCGTAATCCTCGATGCGCGCGGCGACGCGGTCGCTGGCGTTCCCGTCTTTCAGGAAGTCAGTGAGCTTCGATTCCATCCCCGATTACCTTCTTTAACGTGAGTTCGGGATAAGCGTCGTCTAATAAGAATGTTCCGTTGGTAACGGCCCTAACGCACTCAGCCTACTTGATCATGGAAATTCATAGATACTCAGATATATAATTTCCATAAAAAGAAAGTGTCAAGAAAATATTACAATATGAGGATCTTATTTGGGGGTATTTCTATTCGGGGAAAAGACCATATAAAGTCTAAATTGAATAAAAGTCCATATATGGTCTTTAATGAGAATTATTTTGCCACGTCGATGACTTTTGCCAAGCCTTTGAAGTCCCCTTTCTCCGCCACCGATTCGGGAATCGGGGGGGCTTCAGCGCAAGGGAACAAGCGAAGAGGAGAGAGCCGACGATTACCGGAAACAGCAGTTGAAGTGTTTCAGTTCCCCCAAAGTCTTGCGCACCATTTCAACATTTTGGCAGATTATCACTAACAGATGCCTTATTATGCCCATGCGTTGGCTGATAGACCGGAAAAGTGCTTGGCCTGTGCCGAGACAGAGGGAAGATCATGGTCAATCTCACCCTGAGTGCCGAACAGATTCGCCAGTTTGACGAGGACGGCTACCTCATCCTCAAAAACCTCCTAGACCCGGAGGACGTCGAGCAGATTCTGCGCATCGCCCGCCGCGACCCCCAGTTAGCTGCCGACGCCAAAGGCAACCAGAATTACGAGGGCGAAGGACTCGACACCCGCTTGGCCTACCGCCCTGGCCTTGCCGACGATGTGTACAGCGCCCTAGCTCGCAGCCGCCGAATCGTCGAACCACTCGAACAGTTGTTCGCCGACCGGGTGCGCTACTACTATCAATTGCAAATGCTAAAAGATCCTCAGACTGGGGGGTGGCAGTACCACCAAGACTACGGCTACCACTACCAGCAATTCTTCTACCCCGCGTTCGCCAGCGTCATGGTCGCCCTCGATCCGGCCACCCGCGCCAATGGCTGCCTGAAAGTAGTGCGCGGCTCCAACCGTCTAGGTCGGCTCGAACATCAGTCCTCCGGTTCCCAGCTCATCGCCGATCCCCAGAGAGTTGCAATGGCGCTGCAAGAAATGGAGGAAGTGTACTGCGAACTGGTGCCTGGATCGGTGCTGTACTTTCACGGCAACACCTTGCATGCCTCAGAGCCAAACCTCAGCCCGCAGCCGCGCTGGTCGCTCATCTACGCGTACGTGGCTGCCGCCAATACGTACGTCCTACCCGACTGGCCCGACGACCAGTGCCCCCTCATAGAAAAGTGGGACGATTCCAAAGTCGAAGCCGCTGCTCAGCGGCACTGGGAAGCTGTCGCCGCAACCAACAAAGAAAGATGAGCATGGAGAATTCGAGAGTAAGACGATTGCATCGCTTAC
>JAPOYQ010000079.1 GCA_026706505.1 Gemmatimonadota bacterium | reverse complement strand
CGGTTCTGTTTCGCCGAGGATTGCGAGGATCGTGGAGAAGAAGTCTTGCGGTTGCACAATAACATCGCTCCGTCCGGTATCGCCATCCGGCACTCGGATGAAAAGCGGGACATGCGCTTCGGCCTCGCGCACCGGTTGCCCTTTGCCAAAAGTGCCGCGCTCACCAACGTTGGTGCCGTGGTCACCGGTTAAGATGACGGCCGTGTTCCGGTCGAGTCCGGTGGATTCGAGTGCGTCCAAGAATTGCCCAAAACAGTGGTCCATCCAGGTCAATTTCGCCGGGTATTGCGCTTTGATGTGTTCCTTGGCCTCGTCGGGGAGGTCTTTGTTGTTGCGCCCGCCGAAGAGGCTGCGCGGGTCAACGCGCCCATCGTAGTCCGGCCGCGCGTCGTACTTTTTCATAAACTCGGGCGGTGCATCCCACGGTTCGTGGGGATCGAAACAATCTACCCAGAGGAAGAAGTTCTCGCGCTTTGCATTGTCTTTGAGGAATTGGGCCGCGCTCCTGAACAACTTTGCGCAGTTCCAATCCTCCAGCTTTTTGCGGTTGCGGTTCGCCCGGGCGTAGGTCTGGAGGAGCCCCTTTCTCGCGACGTTTTCGCCGAGGCAGGCAAACATTGGTTGGTGGCACCAGTTGTCCGGCCAGGCCGCGGAATCGTCGATCCAGTCGCGATCAACTTCGGCCCCACGGATGAACGTCCACGCGTGAAACGGCCAATCGAAGTTGTGTCCGCCGTTGACTAGGTGTGGGGTATCGTGGATCAGTTGCGTGGCATAGCCGCGTTCGGCCAGCGTCGAGGGGAGGGTCTGTCGTTCGTGTCGCAGCGGCTGCCACGGATGGAAGGGGCCTCCGTACTGACCGGTTATTACATCAGTTCGGTACGGGATCGTTGGGAAGCTGGCGCAGAAGGCGCGGTCAAATGCCCATGCTTTCGCTGCAAAACGGTCGATATTCGGCGTTTCGATCCAGGTATTGCCGTTTGCGCCGATATAATCGTAGCGGAGGGTATCAATCACGATGAGCGCGATATTCATTTTTTTCAGCTCCGTTTCTGGGTCGCGTGCTGCGGAAGGCATGGAACGGTATGCGCCAGGGCTACCACGGAGTCGCGATGGAGAATTCCTCCGCCACTTCCTCAAGCCCCTCGACTGCTTGCGCCGAAATCGGCACACCTTCTCTGCGGTACTCGGTTTCCCGCTCTAGCTCCTTGCCGCCGGGCAGGAACGACTCGTCGAAGCTGGGCAGTGGCTTCATGTGACTGGCCTCGTCCATCAGGTGGTCCATGTCGGCCTTGAAGGCGTCGAGATCGGAAAAGCAGTTCACGTCTAGGGCGAGAAAGAAGCCCGATTGATCGGCACCTGTGAATTCGATATTGCCCCGCGAAAACTCCTTCAGCATCTGCCCTCCCAACGTGCCCGATAGGATATTGCCCACGTGCGAGATGCCGATGGCCTTGATGAAAACTGGTGGGTACTTCAAGAAGGTCTCGTCGTCGATTGCGTAGTGGCTGGCGAAGTCGAGCAGGAAGGTCGGTTTGCCTTCACCGGACGGCATGCCGAAGGCCAAGGGTGGGCTACCTTGGATGGAGCCTCGGATCGTCGAATCGCGGTTGTAGTGGTCGGAGGCATTGCGACCGGAAGTGGAGATGCCGATCAGGTCTGCGCGCATGGCCATGCGTGCGTAGTTGCCGGTGCTGCCAAGATGGGCGTGGTAGGTGGAGGTGGCTGCGCCGATCCCAAATTCTTGGGCCTTGGCGATGGCCATTTCCATGCCCTTGGTAGCGACGAGGTAGCCCAAGCCGCCATCGCCGGAAAGTGCAGCAGTGGTCGGGCCTTCCTTGAGTATGCGAATTTGCGGATTCGGGTTGACGGTGCCGTCTTGGAATGAGCGGACGTAGCGATTGACTTGGAGGGTGCCGTGGCTGACGACGCCGCGCAGGTCGCATTCGACCAGTTTGCTGGCGATGAGCCGAGCGTGATCTTCCGGTATTGGCACGGCCTTGAAAATCTCGACGACCAGTTGCTCAAGGTCGGTGACGGCGACGCGGATGCCGTCGGTGGGGGGTACGTTCATGAGTGTGTTCCTCTCACAATGAATCTCCTCGCGCATCCTACTCCGAACAGGAAGGCGCAGAACATTGCCGAATTGACATTGGCTCCCCGAGCAGTGTAGTGTTTATACATTTTGGCGCGACTCTTTGTCTCACTAAGTTTCACTCCAGCTTTGCGTCCTTGCAACCCATCTCCCAATCGTCTCCGCGGAAGGTTTCTTATGAAACGCGTTCTTTTAGCCAAATTCAACCACGAAGTCGGCAGCTTTAACCCCCAGCTTACCTATTACGACGACTTCACGATCCACCGGGGGCCAGACCTGCTAGAAGCTACCCGCTCGTCCAATTCCACGCTGGCGGGCAATATCGACGTTCTCGAGG
>JAPOYQ010000057.1 GCA_026706505.1 Gemmatimonadota bacterium | reverse complement strand
GCGCGGTTTTGATCTAGCCGGGTCATGGCCTGGAAGCGGTCTCGGGGGATGCCGGCCTTGTGGCCGTGGCTCATGGCGATCAAGCCATTGGTATTAGCTGGATTACCCACCACCAAGACTCGCACATCCGCGGCGGCCCGGGCTAGAGCCTGACCTTGGCCGACGAATATCGGACCGTTTTCCCGAATTAAGTCTCCCCGTTCCATACCGGGGCCGCGCGGTTTGGAGCCAATTAGCAGTCCCCAATTGATCCCGTCAAAAGCCTCTTCAGCTTGGTCGGTGATCACGATGTCGTCGAGGAGTGGAAAGGCGCAGTCGTCGAGCTCCATAACTACGCCTTCTAAGGCTTTGAGCGCCGGAGTAATCTCCAGCAAGTGCAGCGAGATTCGGATGTCGCGACCAAAAACCTCGCCCGAGGCCAAACGCGGCAATATAGCATAGCCGATCTGGCCAGCCGCCCCAGTGACGGCTACTTTCACAGTGCGTGCCATGTATTCCTCCTAAAAAAGGCAGTTTCTAGACAGAGAAAATCTGCCAAAAAAAATCGTTCTGTGCAACGCGAGCCCAGCCCTTGCTCACACCTTGGCTGGATGTTTATTCTACGGCTTTATTTCCAAACACGGCCCTCGGGCGAAAGGACGGCCATTATGAGCGGCGACTTCGACCTCATCATTCAAGGTGGGCATCTAATTGACCCCAAAAACGATCTCGACGGACCAGCCGATATTGCCATCCAGGACGGGCTAGTCGCTGCGGTCGCCGACCGAATCGAGTGCAGTTCGGCAAAGGTCGTCGACGTGTCCGGTCTCTATGTCACTCCAGGCTTGATCGATATCCACGTCCACGTCTACGGGGGGTATGGAGGCTGGCTCTTCCCCGACCAGCACGCCCTACCCTACGGCGTGACTACCGTAGTAGATACAGGCGGTGCTGGATGGAAGGATATGGCCGACTTCAAGCGCACCATCATCAAAAAGGCCAAGACGCGGGTCTGGGCCTTTGTCAATATCGTCGGCGCTGGCATGATCGGTGCTCCCGAACAAGACATCAGCGAAATGGACCCCGCACTCTGCGCTGAGGCGATTGAGCAGTACCGCGAACACGTCGTCGGAGCCAAGTCGGCCCACTTCGGCGGCCCGGGTTGGGAGTCGGCTGGCGGCGCGATCGAGGCAGCACGACAGAGCGATTCCATCGCCATGATTGACTTTGCCCCGCAGCCCACTCGCTCATATGAGGAATTGCTCAAGCGCATGAGTCCAGGGGACATCCACACGCATCTCTACGCCGCCCACATCCCTCTACTCGACGAGGACAAAAAAGTCGCAGACTACGTGCGCCAAGCCCGACAGCGTGGCATCGTCTTTGACACGGGCCACGGCAACGGCTCCTTCTGGTTTCGCATTGCCGTGCCTGCCATGTCCCAAAATTTTCCCCCAGATACCATCAGCACAGACCTACACAAGGCTAGCCGCATGTTGCCCAACGCCACCATGACCATAACTATGTCCAAATTTCTAAGCCTCGGCATGCCCCTCCAAGAAGTCGTCTATCGCTCGACGTACAGACCTGCCGAGGTAATCAGACGCCCAGAGCTAGGCCACCTCAGTGTCGGAGCTGAAGCCGACTTAGCGGCTTTTGCTCTGCACGAAGGAGATTTTGCCTTTGTCGATTCGGGCCGGGCGCGCATGCGGGGTCGGCAAAAACTCGAATGCGAGCTAGCGCTGAGAGCGGGCCGAGTCGTCTGGGACCTAAACGGCCGCAGCTTAGTGGATTGGGATAAGGCCGGTGAATACCGCCACCTTGCTTAAGACACGTAAGTGCCTTCGCAAACAACTTGACGCAGCGCTACTCCTTATGTATAATCAGTTAGTTTCACCTGTACCTATGCTACGCTTGCCATTGCACCGAGAGTATTTCGCTGCTGTGAGACACAGCAAAAGACCTGCTGTGCAGGCAACTCCCCTGTACGATGAGAGGTTCTATGCATAATCTGCACGACGAGGAAAACACCCTGCGGCTCTATTTCGACGATATTGCTGAGTCCACGCCCCTTTCGAGAGAACGCGAAGTAGAATTGGCCGATCGCATCAAAAATGGCGATATGCATGCCCGCGAAGAAATGATCAGCGCCAACTTGCGGTTTGTCGTCGATGTGGCTAAGAAGTACCAAAACCGCGGTTTGTCCCTTTCCGACCTGATTAGCGCCGGTAATCTCGGCCTTATCACGGCAGCCGACCGCTTCGATGGCACGAAGGGCTACAAATTCATTTCATACGCGGTTTGGTGGATCCGCCAGTCCATTCTTCAAACCCTTGCCGAGCACGTGCGCACCGTGCGCCTTCCCCTCAACAAAGTCAGCTTACTCAAGGATATTTCCAAGGCCTCGCGCAAATTGGGCCAACATCGCGCCAGTGAGCCTGACATAGAGGAAATCG
>JAPOYQ010000697.1 GCA_026706505.1 Gemmatimonadota bacterium | reverse complement strand
GCTGGGAGGCTGAGTCACCGAGGCGGACAGCGCTCTTCACGTACGGGCACGACGGTCGGCGCCCTTTTGCATGGCCCTCGAGCAAACTGTGAGCTCTTGGCGACCGGTCGTTGATGCGGGCGAATGGGAAGTCAGCAATAGGACGGCGACATGAGTGAATAAGGCGAACTCTGGCGCTCCCTCTTGTCCCCCGAGCGCAGAGGGCGTATAATGAGCAACAGAGGGTGTTTCGACAAGGCGGTTTAGACAACCAGGCTGTCTATTATTCTCCCGGATGGCCTCCTAAAGCAAAGGATCGGCCTTGATGAAACCCAAACATCTGCGCTGCGCCGTGCTGGCGCTCGTTGCGGCCGCTCCGCTCAATGCCGAGGAATTGCGCTTCGACAACGCCGCCCAGTGGCACCAGTGGACCCTGCCTCTAGGGATCGTCGAACTGACGCCCCAAGGGGTCGTCCGCCCTTTGGCGGTTCGCAAAAACATCAATGCCGCACTCGATGCCCTAGACCATGGCGGCGGCCTCCGCGACGCCGGGTCCAACCGCGCCACCGCAGCCCTGGTCTTCGACGGCGACCCTGCGACCGGCTGGCAGCCCGCCTCGGGCGACCTAGAAGAGACGGGCTGGATCGAGGTGGATTTGGGCCGCGGCGTCCCGGCCAGCCGCGTCTCCTTGGTCTTCGACGGCGCTGCACCCCCTTTTGAGATTTTCAACCTCCTGCTGTCCACCGGGGAACAGTTCATCGACGTAGCCGATGTCCCGGTCCCCGGCACCCTGACCTACCGCATCGCCGAGCGCTTCGGCGCAAACAGCGCCCACCGCGTCGACTTCGCCATTCCCGCCATACCCCCGACGCCGATCCAGTTCGTGCGTCTCGAAGCGCTCAAGGCCGCGCCCGATGCGCGGCTGGTCGAAATCGAAGTGGAAGCCTTGGGCGACAACCTTGTCTCGGACTTGCGCGAGCGGGGCGGGGCCGTCGAGATCATCATCGGCACCGGCGGCACAGATTTCGTCGAAGCGACGCTGACCAATGCCCTGCTGCTGATCGACGGCCGGATCAACACCTGGTGGCGCAGCGGCCGAGTCCCGCGCGCCTCCAACGATGTCTGGGCCTGGATCATCCTGGACCTGGGTGCCGTCTACTGGGTCGACCAGGTGCACCACATCGGCCATATCGATCGCGGTCGGCATTTCAGTATGAACTTCCACGAGATGATGACCTCGGACGGCTCGCTGGCCGCGGACGGCTCGCTGCACTGGACCAAGCACTTTTCCGGCGTCCTGCCGCGTGCCACCCGGCGCCAGGGCATGGTCGCGCACCACTTCGCCCCCACCCCCACGCGTTTCCTGCGCATCCTCTTCAAGACTTGGGACGCCAGTTGTACCACCGCATCCGGCACTAGCGCGCCCGATTGCTACTCCAGTGGCCACACTGCGGAGATCATGGTCTTCAGCGAGGGTTTTCCGCGCGAGGTGCGCTTCCACTCCCCCATCCTCGATCTCGGAGGCCGGAAGAATGTCAACGCCCTCCGCTGGGGCGCCGATGTGCCCGTCGGCACCAGGCTCGAACTGCGCAGCCGCTCGGGCAACGAACTGGAGCAGAATTTCACCTACTACGACAAGAATCTCAAAGAAGTCACCGCAAGGAGGTGGGACAAGCTCATTCCTTCTTTCCGTGGCCCTATCGATACGACCTCTGCGCCCGGCGGCGACTGGAGTCCCTGGAGCAATATCTACGCGGCCTCCGGCCAGACCTTCCTCTCGCCCTCGCTTAGGCGCTTCGTCCAGCTCGACGCGCGTCTGGTGAGCGACTCTCCCCTGCGGGCACCCTCCCTCGACTGGGTGAGCTTGGACTTCGCCGATCCCATCGCCGAACGCGTCAGCGCCGAGGTCTACCCCTTCCAAGTCGAGCCGGGCACCATGGTGACCTTTTCCTACTGGCTGCGCGCCCCTGCTACTCGCGCAGGCTTTGATCGGCTGGCCATAGAGGCCTCCACGCCCCTGCGCTTTATCGACACCCGCCTCGATGGCGCGCCTATCGAGGTCCAGGCGCAAGAGGACAGCGCCGGCTTCCGTTTGCAGTTCCCCCGCCGGGTGCAGAGCGGCGAACTGGTGGAGATGCGCTTTGAGGCCGCCGCTTTCTTGCAGGCCACGCGTTTTGACCTCTTTCTCGAAGACAGCGAGCTGGGCCCGGACGTGCGCCAGCGGGTCGAACCGGGTGACGCCAACCCACAGGTCGAAAGCAGTACCAATATCGTCGAGTTGCCCCTGGACCGCGCCCTCTTCGCCCATCTCTCCGTGTACCCCAGAGTGCTCACACCCAATGGCGACGGCATAGGTGACCGCCTCTTGATCAGCCTGAACCTGATCAACGTGCTGGAGCACAGACCGCTAAAACTGGAGCTTTTCGAACTAGCCGGCCGCCGGGTGCGCCGGATCTCGGGT
>JAPOYQ010000886.1 GCA_026706505.1 Gemmatimonadota bacterium | reverse complement strand
CGGCCAATGCGTCCCCTACCGGGTCCGCTGGGTCCACCCGCTGCCAGTTGTCCGCTTGCGTCGAGCGTCCAACTTCGGCTGCAAAAGTGGCACCGCTCAGGAAAACGCGCGACGAAAAAGAGAGCCGCACAATATCCGGACTGCCTCGCCGCAGTATTCTTGGCAAGCCGAGCTGCAGCGTGTCACTTGCCACCTTGGTCAATTCCAACTCCTCCCCTGATCCATTCTCAAAACGGCCTTTTTCCACCTCGGCAAATATCTCCTCGTTTCCGGCGACAAACTCGCTTTCGTCTCCCAAACTCACTTGGCGCAGTTCGATGTCCGCCCGCGAAGGCGCTATGAGCCGAATGAGGTCAAATCCCGGGTCCCGAGCAGCGAAGGAGGGACGGATGAAGAGGTCAAAATCGGTGAGTTCGCCGAGGAGGACATTCTGCTTGGGCTCTATTTCCCCAGCGATGTGCTCTACCAGCGGCGCTGTGAAATGGATTTGGATCGACTGCAGGCTGGCGGCCACGGCCTCGTCTTCACTGAGCAGCCTTGCCTGGATCATCATATAGCGCCGGGGATTGGGGGAACGTATGACCTCGCCCGGTTTGACATAGACTTGACTCCAGTTGCTCCAGCCCGGTCCCGGCAGAAACTCGGTAAGGATATCCCCCTGGTAGAAAGAAGGCTGCTTCTCGTATTCTTCTTTGTTGGCTACCTCTGTGCCATCTTTTTTGAAATAGCGGTTTACTTCGCGCAGATCGTTTCCCGTGCGAGTGCGGACTTCTACCGCTGTGCCCAGGGGAGTGTCAGCTTCCCATTCGATGGTCGTCAGTGTCTTGGAACTCCCCAGATCAATGAGGTCGGAAGTCATCTCGAGGATTGGTAGGTATCCGTTGGCAAAAACTTGGATTTCTGTCACCGTACTCAGTATCCGGTGCCCTTCATGGGCCCTAGTGCGGCGGGCAATATCTAGGTTGCGAAATTCCAGAAAGCGCATCGGACGCGGCTCAAAGTGATCCTCGAACAGCCGCGTATTCTGGTTTAGCTGTCGCGTCTCACCACTCAATTCCTCCCAGATCAAACTGCCATCGGGTGCCAGCGAACCGTCTGAACCGCGCAATATATAACCAATCAGATTTCTTCCTCCGACGCGGGTAATTATGCGCACGGCATGGACCAAGAAGTGAGAGCCCAGATTCACGTTCAACAAACCCCACTCGGCGGTCTCTCCAGTGGGAAAGTAAACCATGCCCTGCCACTCGGTGCGCACGTTGCCGTCAACGGCAAGTTCAGGCGAAGAATTGGGATTGACATCGTGCAGATTACCGCCGCGCTCTACGATTCCCAAGGCAATGTTCTCGCCTATAGTCCACACCTCCACCTCGGCGAGTTGGGGCCGTTCGCGGCGGTAATAGCGCACCCCGTCCTGCTGCTCAAGTGGCAACTGATCGTAGCGCTCGGCCGTTACTAGACGCTCCTCGCCGGCGATTTTCCAGACGTATTCCACCGCGCCTTGGTTCTCTGCTGTCAACGCCTGATACTCCTCGGCAGAAAGCTGTTGCGCCCGCTCGCCATTGGTGGCCGTGGCCGCGACGCGCAGATACTGCACAATGCGGCCGGTCCACTCTTCTGTATGGGCGCTCAGTGGTGCGAGGTCGAACTCAAAGACTCGCTGGTCGCGATTGGGTTGGGTCGTGCCGCCAACTAGGGTATAGTCCAAGGCACCGCTGCGGTCAGCCGTGCCAAAAGGGTTTTGCCCTCCTGCCGAATGCACCCTGAATTGCAGAAACGGATCCCCTTCTTCGGCAAAGCGCACGACGACCTTGGTGGCCGACACCAGACGGCCAAGATCAATCTCCAACACCCAGTTCCGCAGGGGATCGGCTGGATCCGGCTCCCAAGCTGTAGCTATATCCGCGTCAATAGCCCGATCCGCTAGCTGCGGATTTGAACCAGCCCTTTTGATCCCGCCGCGCGCCAGCAACGTGTTGTTTTCATCCTTGAACGAATTGGCGTACTGATTTTGCAAGCTGCCATCAATGGGATAGCTGAAGTCGGCCGCATTCAATATGGCGTTGTGCGGGACTTGTATGAATCTGGACTGCACCGAGCCAGACGGCGTTATGGTCACCATATCGCTCGGGAACTCCCAAGCCTGCCAATGCGCCTGGGTCCGCACTTCCACCCGATCCGCACCCAAGCTGTAACCCTTCGCTTGGGCCCATACTCCGTTTAGAGCCATAGGGAGAAAAAGGGCTACAAAACAGAGCGTCAATCTCCTCGCGGCTGTCTCTAAAATCATCGAATACTGTGCAGGTAAGCGGCGTTCCATAACCTTTTGTCCCGGATAAGACGTGCTCGCGTATCTACTTACTAACCATCGCCCTTAGTTGGGGCTTCCCGTGCATGGCGCTGCAGGAACGTGTCGGGTAGGGCGGCCGCCAACGCGCTGTCAGA
>JAPOYQ010000377.1 GCA_026706505.1 Gemmatimonadota bacterium | reverse complement strand
TAGGTGGCTTCTCAAAAACGGTAGCTGTACAGTCGTCCTATTGCTCGCGGGGAGAGCGTGGGGCGAGGGCGAGGTGCGCGTCGATTCCACCCACAGCCAGCCCACGTCCCCGTTGCTGGCCAAGGTTTCGCAGTCGGCGACCGAGCAGACTGTGGAAGCCGTGCGCTGGATGGCCAAACGACGCCAGTTTACCCTGCGGGGCATTCCCTACGGCGTTACTGGCCTTCCGTTCGCTTATCTCAGCCCCAACACGGGCTGGAATTGGGGGGTGCGCGTACATTGGGCCGACTATCGGTACCAGCCCTATCTCTACAAGCTGACCCTGCACGTACAGCAGTCTTCTGAGGGCAAATTAAAAAACCGCGTGAGACTAAGGGTGCCCCGGATTTCGGGGACGGGTTTCGGCCTGAGACTGGAGTTGATCCGAGAGCGCAATCTGCGCACGCGCTACTATGGGCTGGGCAACGACAGCGCATTCAATCGAGATTTCATTAAGCCTAATAGCGCTGATTTCAAAGACGAGAACTACTACTACTACATTCTAGAGAGGAACCCACGGATCTTGGTGAGCCTTTTCCGCCAGTTGTACGGTCCGGGATCCATGTCGCTCGGCTTTGGGCTGGAGCGCGTCGATGTGGACCAGCGAGGGACACAGGCTTTTTATTTAGAGCGCGGTACTCCAGATGGAGTGATAGATGGGTTTTCGGGGTTTATCAGTGCGACTCTTCAGTGGGATACCCGCGACGACGAAGTGGTACCGCGGCGCGGCTTCTTTCAGGAGTGGTCATACGAATCAGCGCGCAATTCACTGCTGGCGCTGGTCTTCAAGCCTATTGATTTTAGCCGCGTGACCCTGACCAACGCCTACTACATACCGCTGTCGCCTCGGGTGAATTTTTCCCATCGCCTCGTGCTGGAGGTTCTCAGTGGCGAAGTACCCCTCTACGCCTATGGCGAGATTGGGGGCAGTCGCCGGGTTAAGGGATTAGGCGGCAGCGATTCGCTGCGGGGTTTCGACACCCAGCGGTTTACAGATGACGTGCGCTTTTTGTCCAATATCGAATTGCGCTACCAACTGTACGATATCTGGTTTTACGGGCAGTACATAGAGTGGCAGGGGATGGTTTTTTTGGATTCGGGCCGGGTCTGGCCCGACTTGGATCAGATCGGGTGGTCGGATATGCACATCAGCGGCGGGGCGGGGGTGCGAATGGTCTGGGATGCCGATCTCGTGATCCGCATGGGCACCGGCGTCGCCGACGAGCAAATGGATGTCTGGCTGAGCCTAGGACACAACTTCTAGACGTGGCTGGCAGTCTTCGGGGATAAAAGTGCGATCAAGCGCGCCAGTTCCGCCGCCATGCGGTCGCGTGGGACGATTCGGTCGATAAAGCCGTGTTCAAGGACGGTCTCGGCTAGTTGGAAGCCTTCAGGCAGGGGAGCGTCCGTGCCGAGGAACTGCTGGATGACGGTTTGGCCGGCAAAGCCGATGCGCGCCCCAGGTTCGGCCAAGGCGATATCGCCGAGCATGGCGAAGCTGGCGGTGACCCCCCCGTAGGTCGGATCGGTGATAATGGCGATATAGAGCAAGCCGTTTTGCGAGAGTTGATTGAGCTTGGCACTAATTCGGGCCATCTGCATCAGCGAATAGGCGCTTTCCTGCATCCTAGCACCACCCGACTGGCAGACGATGACTAGCGTGCATTGTTCAGCCATGGCGCGGTCGATGAGGCGGCAGAGCTTCTCGCCGGTCGCTCCACCCAACGTGCCCGTTAGATAACGCGAGTCCATGATTGCCAAGGCGACGGGGTGGCCACCGATTTGGCCGATGCCGGTGTACACCGATTCTTTTAGGCCGCTCTGGCGGCGACTGGTCTTGATTTTGTCCTTATAGCCTTTGAACTTAAGCGGATCGACAGGTGCTACGTTGGCGTTGATTTCGGTGAATGTACCGTCGTCTATGAGGAGGTCGATGTACTGCTGATGGCCGATGGGATAGTGGCAAGCGCACTCCGGGCAGATCCAATGCCGGCGTCGCAAGGCCATCTCGTAGTTGGAGTGGCCACACTTTTTGCACTTGATCCAGATGCCTTGGGGAATTTCGCGCTTTATTAGGGACTTAATTCCCGTTTTCATTCTTTCAAACCAGTTCACGGCTTCTTCTCGCAAATTAGCTCGGCCGCTCGATTGCGGCGAAGTGAATGTGGCGGTAGTGCATCTGTCACCATATTGCTGTAAAATGGATAAAGTGCATTAAAAATAAATACTTGTCAATCTATAAACGCACGGCGAACCGCGAGAATGTAACGCAGTCGCTGCAAAGATGTAATGGTGGAGTTGTTATATTTGGTGCCTAGGTGGCCTTTGAAGTTGCATCCCAAACAGTAAATACATATCTTGACGGCTCTACGAAGGCTGCATTAAGCAATGACAACGAACCCGCAAATTG
>JAPOYQ010000903.1 GCA_026706505.1 Gemmatimonadota bacterium | reverse complement strand
GGCGTGGAAGAGGTCCTCCACGTCGAAGGAGCCGCGCCGCACCTTGGCGTCGAAATTGATGCCGCCGGAAGCGATGCCGCCTTGTTTGAGGATCACCAGCATGGCGTACGTGGTGGAGTAGAGGTCAGTGGGGAATTGGTCGGTGTCCCAGCCGAGCAGGTAATCGCCGCGATTGGCGTCAATGCTGCCCAGCTTGCCATCGGCCGAGGCGAGCTGGAGGTCGTGTTCAAAGGTGTGGCCGGCCAGGGTGGCGTGATTGGCTTCGATGTTGAGTTTGAACTCGTCCAACAGGTCGTATTTGCGGAGAAAGCTCAAGACGGTGGCGGCGTCGTAGTCGTACTGGTGCTTGGTCGGCTCTTTGGGCTTGGGCTCCACGAGCAGAGTGCCGGTAAAGCCGATCGCCTTTTTGTGTTCAACGGCCATGTGCAAGAAGCGCGCGAGTTGGTCTTGCTCGTGGGCCATGTTGGTGTTGAGCAAGCTGGAGTATCCTTCGCGTCCACCCCAAAACACGTAGTTGGCCCCTCCGAGCCGATGGGTGCATTCCATGGCCTTCTTGATCTGCGCTGCGGCCCAAGCGAAGACGTGAGCGTCTGGGTTGGTGGCGGCTCCGTGGGTAAAGCGCGCGTTCGAGAAACAGTTGGATGTGCCCCACAGCAAGCGGACGCCCGTGTCGGCTTGCAATTGCTCGGCTAGCCCCACGATATGGTCGAGGCGATCGTTGCTCTCTTTGAGGGTCTCACCTTCGGGTGCGATGTCGCGGTCGTGCCAGCAGTAGAACGGCGCGCCGAGCTTGGTGATGAACTCAAAGGCCGCGCGCAAGGTGTCTTCGGCGCGCTGCATGGGATCGGCGGAGAGGTCCCAGGGTCGGTCGTACACCGGAGTCGGGCCGAAGGGATCGATGCCCCCGCCCTTGAAGCTGTGCCAAAAGGCCACGGAGAAGCGCAGGTGTTCGGCCATGGTCTTGCCGCCGACTGTGGCCTCGGCGTCGTAGTGCTTGAAGGCTAGGGGATTTTTAGAGTCCGGGCCTTCGTAGGCAATTTTTTCGATGCCCTTGAAAAATTCGCTCATGGTTTCCCTTTCTGAGTTGTGCAATGGGTTACAGAAAATTCAATAGGTCCAGCGCTTCGGCGAGTAGGGTGCCGTCGAGGTCGAAAACTGCGGCCGCAAAGCGCATGGACGGCCTCACTCTGGAGTCACGTAGGCAGCGGTGATGCCGCCATCGACGACGAAGGTCGAGCCCGTGATAAAGGAAGCGTCGTCCGAGGCCAAGAAGACGACCGTGCGGGCGATTTCTTCCGCTTCGCCGAAACGGCCCATGGGGATGTGGACCAAGCGGCGCTGGCGCTTTTCTTCGCTGTCGAGGTATTTCATTAACAATTCGGTGCGCAACGGGCCAGGGCAGAGTGCGTTGACGCGTATGTTTTCGCGGGCGTGGATAACGGCTAGCTCGCGCGTCAGGGCAAGGACGCCGCCCTTGCTGGCGGTATAGGCCAATTGGGGCATGGCCGCTCCGAGCAAGGCGACGAATGAAGCGGTGTTGACGATGGCACCGCCACCGGCGCGGTGCAGGGCCGGAATGCCGTATTTGCAGCCCAAAAAGACGCCCTTGAGATTGACGGCCATGGTCAGATCCCAGACTGCTTCTTCGGTGTCGATGGCGTCGGCGTCGGCGTGGTGGGAGATACCGGCGTTGTTGAACAGCACGTCGAGGCGGCCATAAGCGGCTTCGGCTTGCTGGATCATGCGCTCGCAGTCGGCGGCGCGGGACACGTCGGCCGCGATGGCGATGGCTTGGCCGTTGTCTGCGGTGATGGTGGCGGCCGTTTCTTCGGCTGTAGCTGCGTCGATGTCAACGGCTGCAATGCGCGCGCCTTCACGGGCGCAGTGCAGCGCGGTTTGGCGGCCGATGCCCGAGCCAGCGCCGGTGATGAGGACGACTTTGTCGGCGAGCTTCACGATACTGTGTCCCGCGCTGCCTCGCCCACGACTTCTGACAGCGCTGGATGCGCGTGGACGGTGCGGGCTACATCCTCGGCACTGGCACCGAACTCTAGGGCCAAGACGCCCTCGGCAATCAAATGCGAAGCCTGCGGCCCTAGGATGTGCATCCCCAAGAGTTGGTCGGTGTGCGCATCGGCGACGACCTTGACTAGGCCGTCGATGTCGTCCATGCAGTGGGCGCGGGCGTTGCTGCGAAAGAGGTGCTTGCCGACGGCGACCTCGTGGCCGGCTGCTGTGGCTGCTTCCTCGCTCGCGCCTACGGAGGCTAGTTCTGGATGAGTGTACACGACCGAGGGTATGGCATCGTAATTGACCTGTCCGGCGCGTCCGGCCATCCGCTCGGCGACGGCGATTCCTTCGGCTTCGGCCTTGTGGGCCAGCATGGGGCCGGGCACGAGGTCGCCGATAGCCCAGATGCCCTCGACATTGGTGCGGCCCTGCGAGTCAAC
>JAPOYQ010000037.1 GCA_026706505.1 Gemmatimonadota bacterium | reverse complement strand
GTGTCCTGCGGCACGTAGCCGATGGCGTCGCGGAAGGCGCGCAGGGGCATTTGTTCAATGGGCTTGCCGTCGATGAGGATCTGGCCTTCACCGGCTTGGATGAGGCGGGGGATGAGCCGGGCTAGGGTGCTCTTGCCCGAACCGACCCGGCCGACGATGGCTAGGGTACTGCCGGCCGGAATGTGGACATCTATATCGCGCAGTACGGTTTGGCCATTGTACGCAAAGGATGCGCGGCGGAATTCGATTTCGCCTTTGATCGCTAAGTCGTCGTCTCGGTACTGGTCGGGCTGGGGCTGTTCTTTGAACACGGACTCGATGCGCAGCATGGAAGCCATGGCGCGCTGGTATTCATCGACGATGCGGCCCATCATCATCATCGGGCGGCTCATGCGGATCAAGTAAGCGTTGAAGGCGACAAAGGCCCCCAAGGTGAGCGTCCCTTCGACGACGCGAATGCCGCCTAGCCACAAGATGAAGACCATGGACAGGCCGCTGATGAGGAAGGTGAAGGGAAAAAACGTGCTGTAGAGGTAGATTAGGCGGCGGTTGCGCTCGACGTACTCGTCGTTGAGCTGGGTGAAGTGATTGATCTCGCCGCGGCGGCGGGCAAATGCCTTGACCACGCGCATGCCTGAGAGGTTTTCCTGCAAGCAGGTGCTAATGGCGGCAAATTGTTCTTGGACCCGGCGATAGCGCCTGCGTACTCTACTGCCTACCAAGCGCAGGATCACGGTCATAATGGGCATGGGCAACAGCGCGTACAGGGTCAGTTCCCAGTCGTACAGACACATGGCTATCATGCTGAAGCTGAAGCCGAGGATGGCGCTCAGGAACATGCGGAAGCCGTGGCTGAGGTAGCGCTGGACGGCCTCGACGTCGTTGGTCGCACGGGCCATCAAATCGCCGGTGCGGGCGTGCTGGAAATAGCCGATAGGCAAGGTGAGCAGGTGGGCGAAGTAGCGCTGACGGATGTCGCGCTCGACGCGGTACGAGGTGGAGGCCAAGTGCCAGCGCATGCCAAAGGCCATGCTCCACTGCGCCAAGCCCAAGCCGACGATGAGGGCGGCGTAGTGCGTTAGGAAAGTCAGGTCCGGTGCGGTTTGGTCTAAGCTGTCCCGGGCTTGGTCAATGGCGCGTTCGAGGATGAGGGGTATGGAGACGGAGACGAGTTGTTCGCCCAGCAAGAAGGTTAGGCCGATGACTAAGGCCCAGCGATAGGGGCGAAGGTACGAGGCGAACGGTTTGAAGGGATTGAGGCTCATGCGCTGTTTGGTGGACCGCTAAGGCCCTCATTAGACTATACATGTTTATAAACCGTGTCAAAGCAGGACGATTAGGAGACCCATCCAAGTGAATGCCTTCCGAATGACCTCCGACGAAATCCAGCGTTGGGAGCGCGATGGATATTTTGTGCGCGAGAACGTCTTTGCATACGAGGAAAACGATCATCTGCGGCAAGTGGCCGAAGACATTGTCGCGGGGAAGCGCAGAATGCCAATGGCCCACATCGACCGCAATGCCCTGATCCGCGACGGCAAAGACGCGCGATCCGGGATCTATGGTATGCACAAGATCCATCACCCCAGTTGCTACATACCGGAGTTCCTCGCCCGCGTGCGGGATCCGCGCTTGACCGATCCGCTCGTCGATATTCTTGGCCCAGACATTCTGGGCATCAACAACCTCTTCATTTGGAAAGCTCCCGAAATCGGCTTGGGCTTCCCTTGGCACCAAGACAAGTTTTACTTTGGCAAGCGATTCAAAACGGTGACGACCGTCGGCACTTGGACGGCAATTGATCCCGCAGATCGAGAAAACGGGTGCCTATACATGATTCCCGGCAGTCACAAACAGGCCATTGCCGAGCACGACGACATTGAGGGGTCGCAGCAGACAGAATTCAAACTGGCCCGCAATGCCCGTGACGAGGACGGCGTTGCCGTGGAAGTTCCTCCCGGTGCGGTCATCTGGTTTCACTCTCACCTGTTGCACAAAAGCACCAATAACCGCAGCCAGCGATTTAGACGCAGCTATGTGTCGCATTACTTAAGCGCACAGGCAGAATGGTTTAGTCCAGAAAAAGCTGACAAAGGTCAGCCGGTTATGTGGGTGAGAGGACGGACGTTTCCCGGTAAAGTTCGGGAGGTTACACGAGACGTTCTTCCCGTTCCCGACTAAGGTTAAGATCAATGACCAAATCTTTGATTGTTACGCAAAAATTCTGTCAGAAGGATGACGGAGATGAAAAGTAGCCACGTGGACCTCTACAATCACGACGAGGACGCTGCCACGTATGATCAAGATGTGCTTCGGTCTGAGGATCCTATTCGGGAGGGCTACATCGAGGTTCTCGACTGGGTCGCGCATAACTCAGGTATCACCCAGGACTCGACTGTTGTAGAAAGGAAGGCACCGATGTACGTTGGAAGGAGAACTTATGCCCAATC
>JAPOYQ010000860.1 GCA_026706505.1 Gemmatimonadota bacterium | reverse complement strand
AAGGTTGAAGAGCAAGAAATACGGCGCGTTGCCGAACACATTGGCCGCCAAGCAGATGCCGAACGGGTCGTCCTATTCGGCTCCTATGCTCGTGGAGAAGCTACTGAACACAGCGATGTCGATTTACTCGTGATCGCTCCAAGCGACCTGCCTCGCTTCAAACGCAGCCGCGCCCTCTATCAGTCGCTACGTCCCTATCCATTCGCTATGGACTTGTTGGTCTATACTCCAGAAGAGATGAAAAAGGCCCAACAGTCGCCCCTTTCCTTTGTTTCTGCCGCGATGCGCGAGGGCAAAACGGTCTATGTCCGCCGAGACTGAACTTGCCCGTCAGTGGCTGACTAAGGCCCAAAATGACCTCCTCAATGCTGACAACAACCTCAACGCCGAGCAGGTTCCTTTAGATACGGTATGTTTTCACTGTCAGCAGGCCGCCGAGAAAATGCTCAAGGCATTCCTCGTAGGTAACGGACATCCCCATCCTTTTACACACGACCTGCTGCTGTTGCTGCAACATGTGCTTCCAATTCATGCCAATGCCGAACAGCTCCGCGATGCGCTGTCCCTCCTGATGCCTTATGCCATAGAAATTCGCTATCCAAGCGATGCGTTTACTCCTACCGAGGAGGATGCTCGGGAAGCGCGGCAGGCGGCTGAGGAGGTCTTGACGTGGCTGCGGGCGGCTCTTCCAGAAATCTTTTAGAAGCGTCTATTGTGGCCCCCTCCTACCGGCGGTGCAAGCGAGGAGGTCCAGCTAAACGAGAGTACGCGAGAGAGAATGGAGCGATGCAGATGGAAAAATTAATCGCAGCTATCGACCGGGAATGGGTGGCCGAGCGGACCCGAGAATTGGTCGATATTTACAGCGTAACCATGGCCGAAGCCGAAGTGTGCCGCGCCTATGAGGCCATGATGCGCGAGGTCGGCTTAGAGGTTGATGTGCGGGAAGTGACTCCGGGGCGCAACAATCTCTACGCGCGCATCGCGGGCCGGGGGGATGGCCCCGCGCTAATGCTCAATGGCCATCTCGACACCATTCCCGTGGGATCCTGCCCGCCCGCTCGCCGCGAGGGCAACCGCGTGTACGGACGAGGAGCGACCGACATGAAGGGGGGGATGGCCGCGGCGTTGGGCGCGGTCAAGGCGCTCTTGGAAAGCGAGGTGGAGTTGCAGGGCGACTTGTGGCTGACGGCCATTGTGGGGCACGAGGAGGTCGAGGCGCAAAAGGACGGGCCGCTGGCGCTGATCGCCGATCGTAACAGCGGCCGGATTGGCGGCGACCGGATCTTGATCGTCGAGGGCCGCGACGCGCTGTGGGTGATGAGCATGGGGTCCATGGTCTTTACCATTGCGCTTGAATCGGACGCTGGCGGCAAGCACACCCAGTACGTGCCCTTTGCGGAAAATCCGCTCCGCTTTGTGGGCGCGCTTATCGAACGGATCCACCAGTATCAACTCGAACTCGACGCAGGGCCAGCACACGCCTTGGCCGGTGCCGAGCGAATCGACTTAGGCATTGTCGCCGGGGGCGACTATTTCAATCGCACGCCGCTTTGCTGCACGCTGACGGGGACTCGGCGCTGGCTGCCGGGGCGCACTGCGCCGCAGGTATTGGCGGAGTTGGAAGCCTTGGCGCAACCGTTGGCCGAGGCTGGGGGGTTGGGCCTGCGGGTCGAGATGGAGCACGAGCGCGAGCCTTTTGAGACGCTCGCCGACGATGCGGCCGTGCAAGCGGTGGGGCGGGCGCACGAGCAGATGACCGGCCAAGAGGCAGAACTGGTGGGGATGAGGATTGTGGGGGACGCCAATTTATACGTGCACGGGACGGGGGTGCCGACCTTTTACTACGGCCCCTCGAACGAGACAGCACATGCGGATGTGGAGTGGGTAGAGGTAGATCGGCTAGAGAAAGCAGCGCAGGTGTACGCGCTGGCCGCAGCCGACTATTGCGGCGTCGCATCTCCAGAGTGAATGCCATGGATATCCAAGCAATTCGCCGCGATTTCCCCGCGCTGGAGCAGTACACTTGGTTCCAGAATGGGGGAGTGAGCATCACGCCGGTGCCGGTGGCCGCTGAGTACACGCGGTGGACGGAAGAGATGGTGCGGCGGGGGCCTTTGCACATCGTCTATCCAGAGGAAGAATATCCCCGGCGCAAGGCGGCGATGGAGCGGCTGGCGCAGTTTTTCGGCGTGGTGGCTGGGGAATTGGCATTGATGCGGGGAGTCAGTGAGGGGTTTCAGACGGTGGTGCGGGGGATGGAGTGGGCGGCTGGCGACGAGATTGTGATCAGTGCGGACGAGGAGGCGGCGCTGCTTTTGCCGGCTCTGCACTTGCGGGATTTGTACGGGGTCGAGGTGGTGAAGGTGCCGCTGATTGACGACGACGATGGGCAGGTACAGGCTGTGGAGGAGCGGCTGGGGGAGCGGACCAAGCTGGTGGCCTTGAGT
>JAPOYQ010000726.1 GCA_026706505.1 Gemmatimonadota bacterium | reverse complement strand
TATCGCTCTTATGCAACGCGATAAGCCACGACGATTCCGCACCCTCAATCGCCACCAGCGTCGGCTTATGGTAATTCGGTCCCCTCGCCGAGAATGGCAAGATATTGATCGTAGCCGAAAAGCCGGTTCCGCTTCTTGCCCGTCAATTCGCGCACCACTCCGGTCCGTTCGAGTACCTGTATCCCGGCGGTAACCGCGGGGAACGAGAGTTCCGTACGCTTGGCAAGGTCTTGGAGCGATGCAATCGGGTGCTCCTGCAAAGCCTGGTGGACGCGCAGCGCCGACCCTGCCGCACGCCCCATCTGTTGTATCTTTGCTTGGTCTTCCTGAAACAGGGAGAGCAACCGCTGTGCAGTCGAGACGGCTCCTTCTGCGGTCTGCGTCACGCCGTCGAGAAAGAACGCGAGCCACGTCTCCCAGTCACCGTTTTTCCGCATATCATTGAGGAGCTCGTAATAGCTCTCTCGGTGTTGTTTGAAGTAGAGGCTCAAATACAGCAGCGGCTCGCGCAGCACACCGTCGTGACATAGCAGGAACGTGATCAGTAGGCGGCCAACCCGTCCGTTGCCGTCGAGGAAGGGATGGATGGTCTCGAATTGGACATGGGCGAGTCCCGCCCGTAGGAGCGCGGGTAATCCGTAGGCCTCTGTATGGAGAAATCGCTCCAAATCCGACATGCACTCTGCAACGGCGTGTGCCGGTGCGGGCACAAAGTGCGCCGTTCCGGGCCGACTGCCGCCAATCCAGTTTTGTGAGCGCCGGAATTCACCTGGGGTTTTGTCGCTGCCGCGGCCCCGTGCGAGCAACTCGGCATGGATCTCGCGGATGAGTCGATTGCAGAGTGGGAACCCCTCGCGTATCCGGCGCAATCCATGTTCTAGTGCCGCCACATAATTCGAGACCTCGACGACATCGTCGAGGGGAGTACCTGGCACCTCCTCTAGTTCGAACAACAGAAGATCCGACAGTGAGGACTGGGTACCCTCGATTTGGGAAGATAGCACGGCCTCCTTGCGGACATAGGTGTAAAGGAAAAGGTGAGCGTCGGGCAGCAATACGGAGAGACTGTCCAACCGGCCCAGCGCCAGTAATGCCTTCTCTAGAGGACCCTGTAGAGCTACCAGATCCAGCGCAGGCATGGGCGGCAGCGGTGCAGGCACGAAAGCCCGCACTGTCTCATCACCAACGGTTGTGGTCTCGTATCGGCCGGTTTCACCGCGTCTCATGGAGCGGTTCCCTTGTTAATCACACCTTAATAAGCAGTGTTGTTATTAATATTTAGGGATAAAGTATTAATAATAGCTGTCGGAGACAAGGAACGAACGTCAGCAATGTGAACCGCCCTTTGGATACTCAGCTAGCGCTCAAACGCCACCAGCGTCGGTGAGCAGGCCGACGACAGCAGCAAGCCGATCCTTGTCTTTGACCTTTGAACGCAACGCAGTCGCCAGCGGCGTTGCGCCTTTGTCGTCTTTAGCGTTTACCTCGGCCCCACGGTCGAGTAGCAAGGCGACGATTTGGTCGAATCCCGCTTTGGCGGCGCAGTGCAATGCCGTCTGGCCCTTGTAGTTTCTGACATTGACATCGGCTCCGGCGTCGAGCAGGGCGCGCACGCGCTGGACATTGCCGCCGCGGTCGCCACGCGACTGGAAGACAAGGGGAGGCCAGCCGCCCTCGGCGTGGTCCATATCCACGGCGACGCCGCGAGCGGTCAACAATTCGATGATCTCGGCATTGACGATACCGGCACGGGGGGCCTCGGCGTGGGTCGGATCGGCCCCGGCGTCGAGCAGGGCCTTGAGGATGTCGGCGCGATCTCGCCATACGGCAAAGCGAATCAGCCCGCCACTGTAGGGCTGCGGATCGGCACCCCGCGCCAGAAGCATCGCGACGATGGCAAGGTGCCCGGCGCTGACGGCGTAGTGCAAGACTGTCATGCGCTGGCTGGAATCGTGCTGTGCTTTCTCGGCTGTTGCCAGTTCCGGTTCTCGGTCGAGAAAGTCGGCGACGGCATCGCTTTCGCCGAGAAAGGCTGCGGTGTAGATGTCGGTCGTTGCACCGCGTGTTAGCAGCCGGTCGGCGACCGCGTGGTGGCGCTTGTAGCGCGCGGCGCAGTAGGGGGAGATTTCGACTAGCAGCGGCGTGAAGTGGCAGCCGCAGGCGTGGATGTCAGCGCCTTGATCGAGCAGGTAATCGACCATGGCGAGCCGCCCCCGGTACGCAGCTTCCCACAGCATGGTGCGGCCGTGCGAGCCGATGCGGCTGATCCACGCTGGCTTCTGCGCCAATACGGCTTGGACTGTTGGGAGGTCGCCGCGCCCGGCGGCACCGACCCCGATCTTGAGAAAATCACTGATTTTTCCCGGCAGAATCGACATGGTTGCCTGATCTTATGGACTGTAGTAGTTCCAGGTCATCTTACTGCGGCGGTAGTGGTCTTGCGACCACAGGC
>JAPOYQ010000825.1 GCA_026706505.1 Gemmatimonadota bacterium | reverse complement strand
TCCGAAGACTACAATACCCTGTACCAAAACCAATCCCCGCCGACGACTGACTCCACGCACTTTGTCGATGTTTCGCACGCCACTGGCTTGAGTGCCGGCGACCGGCCTTATCTGGGTTGGGCGACCGCTTTCTGGGATTACGACAACGATGGCTGGCTGGACCTATATGTAATTAACGGCCACGTTTATCCACAGTTGGGAGTCCACGCTTCGGGATTGACCTACCGGCAGCGCAACCTGCTCTATCAAAATAAACATGGGCGCTTTATAGAAGTGGGCCGCTGGGCCGGAGCGGCCTGGCAGCTCAAAGCGGCCAGTCGCGCGGCGGCCCAAGGCGACTACGACAACGATGGCGACCTCGATTTAGCCGTGGTAAATCACAATGCAGCACCAACCCTGTTGCGCAACGAAGGAGGGAACTTCAATAACTGGCTGGGTCTTGAACTAGTAGGGCATACCAGCAACCGGGATGGCATCGGCGCTAGAATCTGGATTTTTACCACCGATCAGGTGCAAATGAGAGAAGTGTTCCGGGGTTATGGTTTTCAAAGCCAACACGATCCTCGTGCATTGATAGGTCTAGGTGCGAACCAAACTGTAGATCGAATCGAAATACACTGGCCATCAGGCTCTCGTCACACAATTGCTGCACCGCCGGTGCGGCGCTACCTCAAAGTACACGAGGGGCGCGATGGCTTCGAGCAAGGACCGGCTATTCCCCCACCCCAGAGCGAATATCCCATCGCTGTGTCACAGACGTCGAACTGGAGCGCTGCGGATTTTGCAGTCCTCGGGAACCAATACTACCAAGCCGGACAATACGGTGAAGCCCACGCCGCCTTCTATCGGGCCTTGGCCTTGGATCCGACCCATAAGCTAGCCAACCTAGGCATGGGCACATTGCTCTATGTCGGCATGGGTGCAGCCGATGAGGCGCTTCTATATGTAGAAGAGGCGGCCCGCCGCGATTCATCATCCGCGGAAAGTTTTCTCGTGCTCGGCAAAGTCTATATGGACTTGGATCGGCCCGTGTTAGCTGTCCGGGCTTTTGAGCGAGTCGCCAGCTTGCGAACACAGGATTGGGAGGCGTACTTCTGGCTGGGGCGGGCCTATGAGCGAAGCAATCGTTTGACCGAAGCGGCAAATGCTTTTGGCAATGCCACAAGGTGGGCACCTTGGGAACCCGAGCCGCTGTTGGCATTGGCACAGCTTTACGCAAGGCAGGGCAATGAAAAAGCGGCTGCGGAAGCAAACAAACGGTTTGCACGGTATCGCCAGCTTGCGCAACGCGTCGAATCCCTCCAGTCCCAGCTTGACCGTGAGCCGCAAAACGAAAGGGCCTTGTTAGATCTGGGTCTGGCGTATATGGAGCAAGGCAGACTAGAGCAGGCTGCAGCGCACTATCAAGGGATGATAGGCCGAGCGCCGCAAAGTGCGCTTGGTCTATACGGCCTTGGTCTCCTCTGCTTGCGCCGCAATGATCCCCAAGGTGCCCTCGGCTATTTGCATAAAGCAGCGATCTATTCACCAGATGACGACGAGATTCGCGGTGCCTTGGGCCAAGCGTATTTCCAGTTAGAGCGCTACGACGAAGCCGTGGTGGAGTGGGAACAAATCGCGGACACAACCCGCATCGGTCGCATGTTGGAGCGAGCGCGTGCTCGAATAGCATCCGCAGCAGAAGGTCACCCGACCGATGCCAAAAGGGGCCGTTAGAAGCTGGATAAGTCCTTAGAGGCGGTCCGCCTGCGAGCAAATTGCCAACACCCGCTTTGGTGTACAGAGGTTACAGTCTATATTTTCTCCTACTTCCGTCCGACCAAGACAAGGAGCGCACCATGGCAGGGCTTCTGTCCTTTTTCGTTTTTGCTATGCTGCTCAGTGCTGCGCACGTATTTGGTGCAACCGAATACCGTCTGGGCGGAATTAGTGGCAACGATTGGCAGGCGGTCTTGACCGAAGAAAGCTTCTTTCAGATCCAAGATGCCGACGGCCAGCCACTGCGACAAGTGCCAGTGAGGATATCGCCCTTTGGCACGGGGGCCGATACGCTGGTCGATTTCTCCGGCACAGCCATCCAGTCCCGTTTGATTGACCCATCCGTCAATATCGCCCGAGCCGATGTGGATGCCAGCAAGACCGAGATCCCCCTGCCCTATATGCCCAGTTCGCGCGTCCTTACTAATAGTTGCGGTCAGGCGCAATTACATGCCAATACGATCAAGCTAATGCTGGACGGCGATCCCGCTACGGCCACTTTTCGCACCTTTGTGCAACGGGCCGGGGGCCGGCCTGGAGATGGCTTTACCTGGAGGGGGGCCGTGGTCTTTGATTTTGGCGGCGCAATCCCCATCAATCGCATCCGCTTCTATCCCCGCCTGAGTCAGCGCGAAGACCGCCAACTGATCGAATCCCTGCGGGAACCGGCTCCGGATATCGAGACCTTTGGCCAAGACAGTTT
>JAPOYQ010000623.1 GCA_026706505.1 Gemmatimonadota bacterium | reverse complement strand
TTGAAAGAAGGTCGTCATGATTGATTTAGGCACTGGGATTACCTTAGCCGGAATAGCTGCTGTTCTGGCGTTTTTGTGGAAACTTACTAAGGATATTTCGGGCGTTGAATTGCGTTTAAGCGAAAAAATAACGGCAGTAGATAGGCGCGTATCAAGTTTGGCAGAGCGCGTAGCCCACATAGAAGGATTGCTAGAAGGAGACCGAACTAAAACGAGTGATATAGATAACTAGGGTGGTCGGCGGCTACGTGCTCTCGACCGGGTAGGCTTCATCCTCACTGGTCCCGCTATTGATTCTCGACCCCAAAAAGTCCCCGATGCCTCAGTGGCGTCGGGGGCTTTTGGCATTTTTTTTCACTATTTTCTCGCAAGAAGCAGTTGTGCAAATACCTGCTGACAAGCTTGACCCCTTACCAATAATGCCTATTTATTTGCCCTACGATTCGGAGAAGATTCCATGCCAAAGCTAAACATTGTCGGTGCCGGTACTCCCACCCCCACTCGCGACCGCTGGGGCACCTGCTTCATCCTCGAAATCTGCGATCAGCGGCTGATGATCGACTGCGGCCCCGCATCAACCTTTAAGATGCACCGCTTGGGCATCCCCTGCACCTCGGTACACAACCTATTTTTCACCCACCTGCACTCCGACCACATCTCCGATTATCTCTGCTTTCTGATGACGCGCTTCGACCAGTGCATCGGCACCGAGCCAGACCTCCACGTTTACGGACCTCCCCCGATCAAACGCATCACCGACGGCATCTGGAGTCCCAATGGCCTCTTCTGGTACGACGTGATCGCCCGTACCAATCATCCCATGAGCGTCCACGCCTACCAGATGCGCGGCGGCGTGGGAGAGTCCAGACCGGAACCAGTGGTCCACGCAGTCGAATACGCCGAGGGGGAAGTAGCCGCAGGAGAAGGCTGGACCTGCTATGCGCGCGAGGTCAAGCACGCCCAGCCCTACATCGAATGCTACGGCTTCCGCTTCGAGACCGAAGAAGGCGTCGTCGCCTTCAGCGGCGATACCGCGCCGATCGAGTCCGCGGTCGAGCTAGCGCGGGATGCAGACCTGTTCGTGATGGAGGCCGTGCATCGGGAGGAGAAAATCCAAACCTTCCCCAGCGTCATCTCCGAAACCGGCACCCTAAATGCCGGGCGCATGGCCGCCGAGGCCGGTGCCAAGCGCTTGGTAATCAATCACCAGTCGGTAACCCTCGATCCCGCAGAAGAGACCACCCAAGGAATCGCCGAGGTAAAAAGCGTCTTTGACGGGCCGATGTACTGGGCGCGGGACATGATGGAAGTGGCCTGGTAATCGGTTTAGAGTCATGGCGTCCTTCCGCTTCGTCCGCCTCAACGCCACCATGTATCCAGCCAGCGAGCTGGAACGATCGCTGTACGCCAAGTTCGGCATCGAACCTGAGTACGTCGAGGAAGAAGACCCGCAGGAACTCATTCGCCGACTAGCTGGCTGCAACGCCGTCGCCGTCATCTCGACCGGATTGCCCGCGACCGTGGTCGCATCACTGGCACGCCGCTGTCGCCTGATCTCCCGCCTCGGCAACGGCACCGATAAAATCGCTGTAGAAAAGGCCACGGAACACGGCATCGTCGTCTCCAACGCCCCCTTCTTCTGCGCCGAGGAAATGACCGACCACATCATGGCCATGTTGCTGTCCCTAGCCCGCCAATTGCCGAGGATGGAGCAGCACATGCGCGCCGGCCGCTTCCGCCAAGCCCGCGCCGAGTCCACCCAGTTGCAGCGACTCTCCACCTGTGCGCTGGGCATCGTCGGTTTCGGAGCCACCGGCGAGATGGTCGCCCGCCGTGCTAAGTCCTTCGGCCTACGAGTCTTGGCCACGCGCAGGAACCTACAGGCACCCCTGCCGACGGGCTTAGACATCGAAATGGTGGATTTGGAAACGCTACTTGCCGAGTCCGACTTCGTCTCCTTGCAAGTACCCCTGAACGCGGACACCTACCACATGTTCGACGAAGAATTGCTGCGCAAGATGAAGCCGGGCTCCTACCTCATCAACACGTCTCGCGGTGCCTTGGTAGATGAAGATGCGCTAGTGCGAGTGCTGCGAGAGGGGCCACTGGCTGGCGCAGCGCTGGACACGTACGAATGGCTCAACGTGTTCACGGACGAGGATCAGACCTTGCAGCATCCCCTCATGGAGTTGGACAACGTCCTGATGACGTCCCACGTTTCCGCCCACTCAGTGCAGTCTGGCGAAGACGTGGCGCGCACTGGCGTCTACAATCTGGTCTCCGTCTTCAAGGGCCACTGGCCAGCGTCGGAAAACATCGTCAACCAAGGTGTGGTACCGAGATATCCACTAAAACCGCACAATGCGGAACTATACACGTAAGACGCGAACACCGCCCCCAAAGAAAGGAATCCCATGGCTCCACAACGCGTCATCCTCTTTGTCCTCGACGGACTGCGGCCCGACGGCTTGC
>JAPOYQ010000446.1 GCA_026706505.1 Gemmatimonadota bacterium | reverse complement strand
ACCCGAAAACGAGAAGGAGCGTAACTATTCTCGAAGGCGTCGATTGCCGCGGCCTGAGATTCATAAACCGGGATGACCCGATCAAAGCCGCAGAGTTTGACAATAGCGTTAAGAGGAACGTCTACAACTGATTATTTATTAAGGGATTACAGAAAAATCGAGAGGAATATAAAGCGTGCGTTGCAATTTGCAGCTCACGTCGCGTTTGGCAACGGAGATGGTCGTGGGGGGACCGTTGATGAAGTCGCTCGTAGGGGCAGCCGGGGAATCAGGGCCACAAGGACGGTGGCCGCGATGGATACCCATGCGAATAGCTTAGCTGCTCTCAAATGCGTCGATTGCCTCGGCCCGAGAGTCATAAATCGGGATGACTTGGTCAAAGCCGCTGATTGCGAGAACATTGCGGATCGGATCAGAGAGGGCGCAAACGCCAAATTTCTTGCCCGATTCGTTGAATTTTCTGGAAATTATTAGACTAATTCGCAGCCCTGCGCTGCTGATGAAGAATACGCGCTCAAAGTCCAAGATCAAGGCGTGATCTTCCGCATCGATTCCAGATTCTACGATGCGCTGGAATCTATCGGCGTTGCTACTGTCGATGTGACCAATGAGCATCCCAATCAAGATATCGTCTTTTCGTTCCCACTTAACTTGTACGCTCATTTGAGTCTATCTCCTTCTCTATTACTAGAAGCGCAGCCCCACCTGACCGAAGACGAGGCGGCCCACCGCCGGAGCGCCGACGAAGGACTGGTAGGCTTGGTTCAGCACGTTGCTCGCATCGACCTGTAGCACTAGGTCCTGCTCCAAGGGCAATCGGTAGGTCAGGTTGAGATCCAGCACTGTGTAGGAATCTACCTGGCCCACGTATACTCCCGAACTCATGGGGAAGGAATCGATGTAACGCATCTGACCACCTAGCGCCAATCCCCACTCGGCAAAGTTGTAGTCCATTCCCAGCTTGACCTTGTGTCGGGGCGCGTTGAGGGCTATGTCGGCCCTCCCTTCGCCGTGGGAGTACTGCAGATTCTCGAAGAAATTGTCGTTGACAAAGGAGTAATTCCCCGTGAGCCGCCAGTGATCGGCGGGGAAGTAGGCCAAGCTCAGGTCTAGCCCGCGAATGGTCACGTCTGCAAAATTGCGATAGCTCATAATCATCGCGTAGGGATCGGAAGCCTGTTCGGGGGAAACCGTGCCGTAGGGGATGGCCGCCGCCCCCGCGGTGAGGATGCCGGTCAGTTCGTCCACCGGCGAGCCGTTGTTGTTGCCCTCCACCACCCCCGGCACCTGCGCCGCGTCCAGCGCTGCCAGCGCCCCAGCTAGTTGCTCGTTGGCCGGATCGGACAAGGCTGCGCCGATGCTCTCGCCCAGGGCCGCACTCAGAGTCTGCGGATCGAGGAAGACCGTGGGAGTTACCACTGAAATCGCCCCGACGAAATCCTCGATCCTAGATTGGTACAAATCTGCGGCTACTACCAATTTGTCGGCCACTATGCCTTTGTAGCCGAGTTCGATAGTCTGAGTAATGGCCGAGTGAATGCGCGGCACATCATAGGCCGTAATGGGGGTGGTGCCGTCCGCCTCCGCGAAGAAGAAAGGCGGTCGATCCGGATCGGGCTCTGCGCCGAGCGGCTCCGTCTCGATGTTCAATCGGCCCATGACATTGCGCAGGCCGGGCAATTGCTCGGGCACGATGCCGGGCAGAGCTGCGGCCAACTGCCCGGCTGCCGCTTGGGCGTCTTCGGCGCCCATGCCTTGGGTCATCAGGGCACCGGTCGCCAGTTCCTGGAAAGCCGGCCCAAACTGCGCCAGTACCGCTTGCCGACCGATTCCCCACATCACGTTGGTGAACAGTGGGTCGTCTAAAGGCAGGTACTGGTCGGCTGGCAGACCGGCCATTGGGGCAAAGGGCGAGCGGAATAGGGGGTGGCCCGCCTCGTCTCGCCGGAAGGTGAAGCCGTAGCCAGAGCTGCGGTAGTTTCCTTGGGTCCAGACGTCGATGGATTTGAACTCTCCTAGGCCGAGCGCCGAAAAGAGGGGCGAGAAATTTGGATTCAGTCCAAAGGGATCTCTGGCCGTTTGCAGGTCGAGATAGAGATTGTTCGAGGTGGGCGTGCTGAACGCCCGGTTGTAGGTCAGCCGCAATGTCTGGGTCACCTGCGGCTTGAACACCAAGGCGGCCCGAGGCGATAGCTCGGGATCTTCGAGACGGCTGTGGTAGTCGTAGCGCAGGGCCAATACCAAGTCCAGCATGTCGTTCAGGACGGTCTCGCTCTGCAAGTAGCCGCCGAACTCGTTGAGATCGTCGTCCGACTCGTTACTGCCCATGATGGTGCCGTCCGTATCGGGCCGCGTCAACAGGGCATCGAGGCCGTAGGTGAAGCGCTGGCGCTGACCTAGGCTGGACGTGTGCTGCGCTTGGAACACGTTGAGGGACGACCTATCGACGACGGGATCGCCCGCTCGCAACAGAA
>JAPOYQ010000546.1 GCA_026706505.1 Gemmatimonadota bacterium | reverse complement strand
AAGCCCCTTTCTTTCGTCTGGCAAGTGGGTGTAAAACGGCCAAGTTAGTTTTGCACCAACAGGATGTCAAGGCGGTCCACTTGCCTTAGTTTGGGTCGGTCTTTAATGTTACAATCGGGATTAGAACATGAAAAATCACCTAAAAATATTCTCGGGTTCGAGCAATCCAGCACTGGCTCAGGAAATATGTGATTACTTGGCCATCGTGCCCGCTCGCCGTCAGATCATCCGCGAGCCCAACGACAATATAAAGGTTAAAATCGAGGAGAACGTGCGCGAAGATGACGTCTTTGTCATCCAGACGTCAGCCTCCCCGGTCAATCATCACTTTGTTGAGCTTTTGTTGCTGATTGACGCGCTCAAGTATGCTTCGGCGCGTCGGATTACGGCCGTGTTGCCCTATTATCCCTATGTGCGCGCCGACAAAAAGGACGAACCCCGCATTTCTATTACCGCTCGTCTCGTCGCCGACCTGCTCCAAACAGCCGGGGCCGACCGAATCTTGACCATCACTTTGCACAGCCCGCAAATCGTGGCGTTCTCGCGCATTCCAGTTGACCAATTGTGGGCTACGAGCCTGCTGTGCAATTTTATGCGCATGAAAGACATCAGCAACGCCGTGGTGGTGTCGCCCGACGTGGGGAGTGCCGATGAAGCCAGCGCATATGCGCATCGGCTCGGCTTGCCGCTGGCCATTATGGACAAACGCCGCTACGCAGACGACGAAAAAGTCGAAATCAAAAATATGATCGGCGAGGTCGATGGCCGCGACGCCTTGCTCTTCGACGAGGAGGTGCTGACGGGAGGGTCCATGATGGAGTCAATACGGGTCCTTAAAGAAAGAGGCGCACGTCGAATATTGGCCGGTTGTACGCATGGCGTTTTTTCCGGGCAAGCCCTAGAGAGAATTGAAGCCTCCTCAGTGGAAGTATTCGCCACCACGAATACCATCCCATTGCCCGAGGGCAAGCCGAGGAGCAAAATCGCCGTACTAAGCGTCGCTCGGTTGTTGGGGGATGCGATCAAAGCCATTCACCACGGCGAATCCGTGAGCCGCCTGATTGAGTGGGAGGGCTAGGTAATGCCAAGTAAACTGAGTATTTTCTCTGAGTTATGGGATTTTATGAGGGTGCGCAAAAAGTGGTGGTTGGGGCCGATATTTGCCACTTTGATCCTGTTAGGGCTGTTAATTGTCACAACCCAAGGATCAGCAGTGGCCCCGTTTATTTACGCCCTGTTTTAAGTCTTATAACATATAATATGTAAAATGAATCTAAAAAACCTCATTCGCGAGGTCCCCAATTTCCCGCAAGACGGCATTTTGTACAAAGACATCACGCCGCTGCTCAAGGACCCCGCTGGTTTATCCGCTGCGGTCCAAATCATGCTCGAACCCTTTGCGGACTCCGAAGTAGACGTCGTCGTCGGCATAGAAGCCCGCGGCTTTGTCTTTGCGACACCCATGGCCCTCGAGTTGGGATGCGGTTTTGTGCCGGTGCGCAAACCGGGTAAGTTACCGGCGGCCACGCTGCGCCGCGAATACGCACTCGAATACGGCGAGACCTCCCTGGAAATCCATACGGATGCCATCGCGCCGGGGCAGAAGGTCTTGGTCGTGGATGACGTTTTGGCCACCGGTGGAACCTTGGTGGCGACATGTCAAACGCTCGAAGAGTTGGGAGCGGTTGTCGTGGGCATCAGCGTTTTGGCCGAGTTGAGCTTTTTGTCGGGCCGCCGCCTCTTGCATGGGTACAAATTGGCAAGTGCTATCGTCTATTAAAACCTGAACCTAAAACCATGGAGAAGCCATACCTTTCATGTCGAGTGAACGCCGTAGACTGAGCAAGAGCGAACTCCGCGAAGATGAGTTCGTCGAATGGATCATGGAGGCCGTCGAGTACGTCAAAGAGCGCGCTCGCCTCTTTGGCGGTGGGGCCGTCGCTGTGATCGCGGTCATCATGGCCATCAATTATTTCATCGAGTCCAAAGAGGCCGATAGGCTCAAAGCCTCTGCGCTACTCGGCGATGTGCTGATGGTCGAGCAGGGCGGCGAGCCGACCGAGGCGATCCGCTATGCCGAAGAACTGGTATCTTCCTATGCCGGGACCACAGCTGCAGCCCAAGGGATCGTACTCTTGGCCAATCTCCACTACGCCCAGGGCCGCTATGCCGAGGCTCGAGGTTACTACCAGAGCTACTTGGACAACTATGAGCCTGTAGATGTGTTGGTCCACGCGGCCCAGAGCGGTCTCGGTGCCTGTCTCGAAGCCGAAGGGCAGTTCCTAGCCGCGGCCCAGCACTACGAAACGTATGCGGCCCAGCAGGCGGGGACCATCCGCGAGGCCATGGCGCGGATGGAAGCCGCCCGCATATATGGGTTGGCCGGCGAAAGCGACAAGCAACAGGCCCTACTCGAACAAGTCAGTCGCACATTCGCCCAGTACCCGATTGCCGCTCAAGCCCGCGCTGCACTAGCCATGTTCTAAGGG
>JAPOYQ010000561.1 GCA_026706505.1 Gemmatimonadota bacterium | reverse complement strand
GCGGCGTCGAAGTCAAGCGCCAGACCGAGGAATTGCCCATAGCAAGGCCGCTAGAGACACTGCTCGAACGGCTCAATACCCACCGGGGGGCCGTCTTTGCCAGCGGCTACGAGTATCCGGGGCGCTATAGCCGCTGGGACATTGGCTTCGTCGATCCGCCGCTGGAGTTGGTAGCGCGTCAGCGCGCCTTTGCTTTCCGGGCACTCAACGCGCGCGGCGAGATGTTGCTGGAGATTTTTCGCGGCAGCCTCGCCAAGCACGAGCATGTGACGGAACTGGAGCTAACCGATGGCCAGCTCAAAGGTGCGGTGGCTCCCATGCCCGAGTACTTCTCCGAAGAGGAGCGCTCCAAGCAGCCGACGATCTTCAGCGTCCTGCGCGCCCTAGTGGCGCTGATGCGAGCCGAGGGCGAAAATCACTTGGGATTTTACGGGGCGCTGGGCTACGACTTGGTACTCCAGTTTGAGCCGCTCCAACTGCGCCACCCGCGCCGCGAGGACCAGCCCGATCTACACCTCTTTTTGCCAGACGAACTGGTCGTCGTCGATCACCGCAAGGAGCAGGCGCGGCGTTATTGCTATGAGTTTGCCGCCAATGGGTTGTCAACCGAGGGCATGGAGCGAGGCACAGAAGCCGTGCCCTATGTGCGCGGCGCAGCGTCCGAGATTAGGTGCGACCACGCCCCTGGGGAATACGCCGACAAGGTGCGCGAAGTCATCGCCGGTACCGAGCGCGGCGACTTTTTTGAGGTGACGCCGAGCCAAGTGCTCAGCGCTGGTTATGCGGGCAACCCGCACACCCTCTTTGAGAATATCCGCCGCACTAGTCCCAGCCCCTACGAGTTCTTCATCAGCCTCGGCGACGAGTATCTGATCGGTGCTTCGCCCGAGATGTTCGTGCGGGTCAATGGGTCATTCGTCGAGACGAGTCCGATTGCCGGGACCATCGGACGAGGCAAAACCGTGATGGAGGACGCCGAGCAGATCCGCGACTTGCTCAACTCAAAAAAGGACGAGGCCGAGTTGAACATGTGTACGGACGTCGATCGCAACGACAAAGCGCGGATTTGCAAGGAAGGCTCGGTGCGAGTAGTGGGGCGGCGGATGATTGAAAGGTACTCGAAGGTTTTTCACACCGTGGACCAAGTCGTCGGCGAATTGAAGGACGACTGCGATGGATTCGACGCCCTGCTTTCGCATATGTGGGCGGTGACGCTTACCGGCGCGCCCAAACCAGCGGCCATGCAGAAGATCGAGGAACTGGAAAACTCGGCGCGGCGCTGGTACGGCGGCTGCGTCGGCATGCTGCTTTTTAGCGGCGAGACCAACACCGGGATCACCATCCGCACTGTACACTTAGAGGATGGCATCGCCAAAGTACGGGCTGGGGCGACTCTGCTGTGCGACTCGGACCCCGACGCTGAGGAGCGCGAAACGCGGGCCAAGGCCGAGACCTTTATCAATGCAGTGATCGATGCTGACGACGCCAAGGATAAGGTCACTCAAATCGCGACTTCGGGGCAGGGCAAGCGGGTGCTCTTCGTCGATAACCGCGACTCCTTCGTCCATACGCTCGGCGATTACGTGCGGCAGACGGGAGCGGAGGTGGTGACGGTGCGCGCTGCGAGGTCGCGCGACGGCAGCGGTGCGCGGGGTCTGCGCGACCCCCAGCGCGTCTTCGCCGACTTTGATCCCGATCTGGTCTTCATCTCGCCGGGGCCAGGCACGCCCTCGGAATTCGGTGTGCCGGAGTTGGTCAACGAGTGCGTACGGCGTGCGCTGCCGGTTTTCGGCGTGTGTCTCGGATTGCAAGGTATTGTCGAGGGCCTCGGTGGCGAGTTGGGGGTGCTTTCCTATCCGATGCACGGCAAGGAATCCACAATCCGCTGCACACCGGAAGGGATTTTCGACGGGTTTCCCACGGAATTTGTCGCCGGGCGCTACCACTCGCTCTACGCCGTGCCGGAGAGGCTGCCCGAGTGCTTGCGGGTCTTAGCCCAGACTGACGACGGGGTCATCATGGCCGTAGAGCACCGCGAGTTGCCGGTGGCGGCCGTACAGTTTCACCCGGAGTCGATCTTGACGCTCAAGGACGATTTGGGCTTGCGGCTGATCGCCCAAGTAATAGGGAAACTAGCGCGCTGAAGACATGCTGCTGATACTTGATAATTACGACTCCTTTACCTACAATTTGGTGCATTATTTAGAGGAATTAGGGGCGGCAACCAAGGTCTTGCGCAACGACGAATTGACGGTCGCCGAAGCAGTGGCGCTCGCGCCCGAGCGCGTCGTTATTTCGCCTGGTCCTGGTGGCCCGGACCAAGCTGGAATTTCGTGTGCGCTCGTCGAGCGGTTGGCCGGTGTGATCCCCATTTTGGGCGTGTGTTTGGGGCACCAAGTCATCGCCCAAGTTTGCGGCGGGCGCGTCGTGCGGGCCGACGAGATCGTCCACGGTCGCGCGACACCGGTGCAACACGATGGTCGCACGCTGTTTG
>JAPOYQ010000714.1 GCA_026706505.1 Gemmatimonadota bacterium | reverse complement strand
GGCCGCCGGAGAGCAGGGTGATGGTAGGCCGTCCGTCGAGTTGGAGAGATGCGGCTAAGGCCAATTCTTGGTTGCGTCCGCCCTTGCCGTTGTTGCGCAGGGTGACGGTCGTCTCGCCGCCGGCGATGAGACAGGCGGGCCGAGCGATGGGACGGTTGGTCTCTGCGGTTTCTTGGGCGATGGAGACCAACGCGGCCGCGGTGTGGCGCGCCTCGCCCTGTAAGCGGCTGGTGAGGACGCACACCTCGTAGCCGAGCGCGCTGGCTTTGTGCGCGGCCGCGTCGATGGCCAAGCGGCTGTTGCCAATGACCAAGCTCTCGGCGCGGGCAAAGCAAGAGTCCCCAGGTTTGGGGGTTTCCGGCCGCTCCCCTCGGACGCCAGCTTCGAGGTGCTGACGGACTGGGGCGGGAAGCTGGTGGCGCAGATCGTAGCGATCGACGATTGCTAGGCAATCGCCAAAGGTCGTGGCGTCTGGGTGGGTCGGGCCGGAGGCAATGGTGTCGAGGGGATCGCCGATGACGTCCGAGAGCATGAGGGCGACGACGCGGGCGGGTGCGGCCGCGCGGGCGAGTAGTCCGCCCTTGATGACCGAGAGGTGTTTGCGCAGGGCGTTGATTTCGTCGATGGTCGCACCGCAGGCGAGCAGGAGGCGGGTGGTTTCTTGCTTTCCTGCGAGGGTCAGGCCTGCGGCTGGGGCGGGCAGCAGAGCAGAGCCGCCGCCGGAGAAGAGGCCGAGGACCAGCGCGTCGGGATCCAAGTTCGCTAGTAGCTCGAGCTGGCGGCGCGCGCCAGCTACGCCGGCTTCGTCTGGGACCGGATGCCCAGCTTCAAAGGTCTCGACCTGCGCCAACGTCAGCGCGTGGCCGTACTTGGTGTTGATGGCCCCGCAGTCAATGCGGTCGCCGAGGATTGCTTCGGCGGCCGCAGCCATGGCCGCAGTGGCCTTGCCAGCGCCGACTAAGCGCAGGCTGGAAATGGTATCGAGGGAAAAGCGGAGCGGGCCACAGCACAACTCATCGCCTGTGACCGCGAGGGCTTGGTGGACGCAACGGCCGGGATCGGCGGCAGCGACCCCGGCGTCAAAAATGGCGCGCGCATGGACGCGCCGCAAAGCAGCATCCAACTAAGCGCACCCTAGAAGCGGCGCATGAGGCCCACTACCTTGCCGGCAATGCTGAACTCGTCGGCGTCGGGCGAGACGACGATGGGGTCGAACGCCTCGTTTTCAGGCAGAAGCCGGATTCCGTCGGGATCGGGAGCATAGCGCTTGACCGTGGCCTCCTCGCCGAGCAGCGCGACGATGATATCGCCGCGCTCGGCGCGGTCTTGCTGGCGGGCGATGACGATGTCGCCGTCGAGAATCCCGGCGTTGCACATACTCTCGCCGTGGATGCGCAGCGCGAAGACATCGCCCGAAGCGGGGACGAGCGATGCATCGACGTTGAGCGTGTTCTCGATGTTTTGGGTGGCGAGGATGGGGGTGCCCGCGGCGACCCGGCCAACGAGGGGCACTTCGCGCAGATCCGCGGAAAGGGAGGCGGGCCTGACGAAATCGACGAGTTCTATGCCCCGGGAGCGGCGCGCTCGGCGGCGGATGTAGCCTTTTTTCTCCAAGGTCTCCAAGGTGGTGCGCACGCCATTGGTGGAGTTGATGCCAAAGACATCCATGATCTCGCGGATCGTGGGGGGGCCTCCGGAGCGAATAGCATCGGCGATGAAGTCGTAAATTGCTTGTTGGCGTTCGGTTAGGGGTTTGGGCATGAGTGTACCTCCATAACTGGGGAGGAAAGGTGAAAGTAGAACTGAAAATATATATACTGCACATTAGTTCATTTGTCAAGGGGCACCTCTTCGTCTAATTTGCCCTCCCCATTACTTGCTCGGGGTAATTTTCTGTTTTCGCGCGACGGGAACGAAGCCATGGAAGCCATAGTCGCCAGTGTGCGGCAAGTGCTACAGGAAGCGGGCTTGGAGGCCGATACTAGCTTAGTCGTCGCCGCGTCGGGCGGCGTCGATTCGACCGTGCTGCTCGATGTCTTGGATGGCCTAGGGTACCGGTTGCACGTGGCGCACTTGGACCACGCGCTGCGGCCGAATTCGGCGGCCGACAGCCGCTTTGTCGGCGACGAGGCGAAGCGGCGCGGGCTATCCTACTCGATAGAGCGGCGCGACGTGGGGGAGTACGCCCGAACCGAGGGTTTGTCGCTGGAGGAAGCGGGCCGACGGCAGCGCTACGCCTTTCTCGACCAAGTCGCCGACCGGGTCGGGGCCAAGTTCATCGCCTTGGGGCACCACGCCGACGACCAGGCCGAGACCGTGATCTTGCGCCTGTTGCGCGGCAGCGGTGCCACCGGTTTAGGGGGAATGGAGATTGTGCGCGAGGGCCGCTATCTGCGGCCGCTGCTGCGCGTACGGCGCGCTGAGATCGAAAAATACGCGCGCCAGCGGGGCCTGCGCTACCGTGAGGATCTCTCCAACCGCGACCCGCGCTTTTTG
>JAPOYQ010000209.1 GCA_026706505.1 Gemmatimonadota bacterium | reverse complement strand
TATCAGCGGTATGTTAGTCCCAGCATCGAAGGGGATTACTTCTACGACGCCTTTGGCAACTTCCTCAATCAGGGCTGGCTGATATACAACGTATCCCAGTCCAACCCCGAGGAATTCGGCACCGTATTGTTCGAGGCCCAGCGCTTCCGCAACTGGTTTTCCGAAGTCGCCGTGGCCTCCGAGCAAAAGGGGCAATACGCCTACGCGCTGACCATCAGCAGCGATCTGCGCACCACCCTGACGCCCATGGTGCTGTCCAAACCGCGCCTCGACGGCGTGCAGTTTGACTTTGCCATGGACAAGTATCGGGGCACGTTCCTCTACGCGCAGGCCAGTGCCCCGCGCGGCATCACCGATCAAGAGCTGCGCCGCACCAATTCCACCACCCTGATCGGGGGGCGCTTTGAGGTGCAAATCGGCGACTTCGTCGAACTCGGCATCCACACTGCCAACGCGCATCAAGCCAATTCCCTCTCGGAAGAGGCCCTGTTGAGCAATTGGGTAACCGGATCGCTGACCCAAGGCCAAAACCGGACCATCTCCCACATCGAAATCGCCCTGCGCGACGACTCGCCCGACGACGGCGTGGGTGGCGCAGCGTACTTTCCAGCCGGCTCGGACATCTTCATCACCTATCGGGATGGCCGCGTGGATTCGGGCCGCGAGATTCGCTTTGAACCCGTGGTGGAAGGCGGCGCGCCCAGACCGGGCTATATCGAGGCCAACGGCAACGACGAAATCCGCCTGCGCTACGACTTCGACAGCGCGAGTTTCATCAACCGAGCCGCGGCCGACAAAACCGAGATCGTCAAAGTGGAATTCCGGCTGGTGGTAGCCAACGACTATCAAGTCTGGATGACTTCTGACCAACAGACCAGCGGTGGCGAGCCCGTGTTCCTGCTAACGACACAAGCGCCGGGCAACATCAAGGACTTGTCCAATTTGCGCGTCATCAGCTTTGAGGCCGGGCTGCCGACGGCAACCCACATCCTCGGCGGTACGGTGACGGCCACCGACGTGATGGGCTTCGACCTGTACGGCGAGTACGATATCAATTGGAACTATCGCAAATATCCCAATATCCTCGTCGAAGAACACCAGACTTCGGCTGGCATTGTCGGCGAGCGCAGTGCACCGGCCTATATGCTCAATCTGTCTCGTCAGTGGTCCCGCTTCTTCATCTACGGCGAAGCCTATCACATGCACCCGCGCTACAACACCCAAACTTTCGTCACTCGAGACGACGGCAGCATCGACTACCAAAACGACCGCAGCCTCATGGATCTCGTGGAAGACAACGACGATCAAGACCGGGTGCCTGACACCTTCCGCGCCGACTGGGCCTTCCCCGACCGCCAAGTCTTTCCGGGCTGGGACCAGAACAACGACTTCGTACCCGACATCAACCAAAACGACAGCCGAGTGCGCACCAACTCGATCCCGGACTACGAAGAGCCGTTCCTGCGCTTTGCGGTAGATCGGCCCGAATTTCTCTTCGGCGTTGACATGAACAACAACTTCTGGACCGACCAATACGAAAACGACCAAGAGCCGGATTACCCCTACAAGCGCGACCGACAAGGCTACAACGCGTACGTCGGCACCTACTTAGCTCCGCAGCTAAAGATCATCGCCGGTCTCCTGCGCGAGGACCGGATCTCTTCCAACCAGAAAAACCACAGCGCGTACGCACTCCTGCGGTACGACCGGAGCTGGGCGCGCTATGGCGACTTGCGCCTCTTCGGCATGACCAAGCGCGTGGAGGACGACATCGCCGACCCGCTCTTGCAGTGGGCGCCCGACAACACGCTGCGCCTCGGCACGCTGACCGAGATCGACGATCCACTGCTGGCCCGCGACACTTGGATTAACCAGCTTTTCCTCGGCCACAATGCGCGCGCCTTTTCGCTGAACCTACAGAGCAAGGTCAATTGGGTGGTCTTTCACCAGCTCATGGACGCCGAGCGTCGGCAGCGCTGGGCCCTAGCTGAGACGGATTTCTTCTTCGGGATGATCAACAAGGCCCACTACCGCCATGCGTTCGGTCCCCTCTATTTAGAGCCGCGCTGGAAGAGCGAATTCATCAAGCAGAGCCGCGACCTGTTCACGGACGAGCGCCGGACGACCCTAGCCGAACTCTTCTCGCTGTTGGCGGGCACCGATGTCCTAGAGATCACCAAACTACAAGCGGGCCTAGAGTACCTGATCTTCGACGATTTTGACGCGGATGCCAACGACTTCACGGCGCTAACTTGGGGAGTTCAGTTCAAAAACGAATCGGCCTACCGAGGCTACAAGCTACAAACCGTGATCGGGCTGGTGCTAGAGCGCAAGAACTTCAAAGACGCCCCATCGCGCACCGAAACCCAATCCTTCATCGCCATTTACGCGGGAATTTAAGCCTTGACGTACACTTTTATAGGCGTGTATATTGAACGCTTTATCTCATTGCGAAACGAGAAGGCGGCCGAGTCGCCGCACCTTCTCTCTTTTTTAAACCCTATCTCGTGGAGGTAGTTTTA
>JAPOYQ010000566.1 GCA_026706505.1 Gemmatimonadota bacterium | reverse complement strand
TCGGCTCGGCCACGCCCAGCCTAGAGTCGCATTGGAATGCCGTCACGGGCAAGTCCCACCTCCACACCTTGCCCCGCCGCATCGACGACCGCCCCTTGCCCCAAGTGACGGTCGTCGATATGAAACAGGAGCCTTTCCAAAGGCAGCAGCGAGCCATCTTCTCGCACGACTTGCGGCGCAAGATACAGGACCGCCTCGATCGCGGCGAAAAAATCATCCTGTTGCAAAATCGCCGTGGCTTTGCGCCCTTTATTAGCTGTACCGCCTGTGGTGAGCCGATCCAGTGCCCCAGTTGCCGAGTCTCGCTGACCTATCACCGGCGACCCGCTGCCTCTGAGACCCGCTGTCATTACTGCGACTTCGCGGCTCCATCACCTCGGATCTGCCCATCCTGCGGCAGCTCAGAACTGCGCTTCGACGGGGTGGGGACCCAACGGGTCGAAAGCGCCCTCTTGGAACAATTTTCCGGCATCCGCGTCATACGCATGGACGTGGACACCACCGCTTGGAAAGGCGCGCACGACGCACTCATCGAGCGCTTCCGCAGCGGCGAGGCCGACGTGCTGCTCGGCACCCAAATGATCGCCAAGGGACTCGACCTTCCCGAAGTCACGCTAGTCGGCGTGATTTCCGCCGACACCGGCATGCACCTGCCCGACTTCCGCGCGACCGAGCGGAGCTTCCAGCTCCTAACCCAAGTCGCCGGCCGCTCGGGGCGCGGGCACACGGCCGGCGAAGTCGTCATCCAGACGCTTCTGCCCGACGACGCAGCTCTGCGCGCGGCCGCAAACCAAAATTACGCGGACTTTGCCCACAATGAATTGGCCCAGCGGCGGCAGGCCGGGTTCCCCCCTTTTGGCCGCCTAATCGTCTTCCGCTGGCGCGGCCCCTGCGAACAAGCCGTTGAAACCGGGGCGCAACAAGGCGTAAATGCCCTGCGGCAGGGCCTCGACGCAGACACACTCGTGTTCGGGCCTGCGCCGGCACCGCTGGCGCGGCTGCGCGGTCACTACCGTTGGCAAGCCCTTCTGCGCGGCCCCTCGGCGCGCCACTTGCGCGCAACGGCCCTCAGCGCGCTGCCAGCCATGCGCGAGGCCGCCAAAGATCACGCCCTCCACTTTTCCATCAATATCGACCCTTTAACGATGATGTAGGCCGTCCCCATGCTTTTGCTCTGTCTTGCTCCACTGCTGCTTTTGGCTTTGCCCGTCCGCGCCCAGCTATCTGGCACTCAATGGGAAGCCCATACCAGTATGCGCGAAATCAACCGGGTCCTCATCCACCAAGACGAGGTCTGGGCCGGCACCCGTGGCGGCGTCCTGCGCTACGACCAGAAAACCCAAGCCTATACGCGCTTCACCCGCCGCGATGGCCTGCCAGGCAACCTCATCTTGAGCTTATCCGTAGATGCCAATGGCCACCTGTGGTTTGGTACGCACTCCCAAGGCTTGAGCCGCTATCGGCCCGAGGAAGACCGCTTCGACCCGCCCTTTCTCGACTTCCAAAACCTCCGCATCAACGCCCTCAAACCTCATGGGGACATCCTTTACGTCGGCAGCGAACGCGGCGTCAGTGCGTTTGTCATCAGCAAGGAGGAGGTCAAGGAGACCTATCGCCGCTTGGGAAGTCTGGCCAAAGACACCGAAGTGACCAGCCTTGAGGTGTTTGCCGGTCGTCTGTGGGCCGGGACCGTCAACGGCCTAGTGTGGGCGGATTTGGACCAGCCCAATCTCCAAGATCCCAGCAGTTGGGAGCTTGAGCTAACAAGGAGCGAAGTGCGCGACATGCTAGTCTATCAAGACACGCTCTTCGTCGCGGCTTCAAACGGCATCTGGCGAGTGCATCCCGCGCTCGACAGCCCCGCGCTCGATGACTCTACGAGCAGCGTTGCCCTCGGCCTGTTCGAGGGACGTCTCGCCAGTGCGACGGCTGATGGCGTCCTATCCCAGCGCCAAGGCAACCGCTGGCAGCCGCTCAGGGCACCGCACATCCGTAGCACTACTGATCTGTCCGATACCGATGGCCCTCTGTGGGTCGCCAGTACAAGCGGCCTACGCGTCCTCGGTACCGACCAACCGCCGCCGCCCCGCGAGCCTATAGGCAATTCCTTCTTCGACATAGCTCAGACCCCCAACGGTCATCTGTGGGTCGCCTCCGTACCCAAGGACAGTCACACCGCCTTTGGCCTGTACGAGTTCGACGGCGAGGGATGGACCAACTACACCACAAGGACCAACCTATCGTCCAATATCGTCTCGGCTTTGGCAACCGATGCCGAGGGCTTGCGGTGGGTCGGCAACTGGGGCGTGGGCATTGACGTGCGCGACGCCAGCGGCCAGTGGCAGCACCTCAACACCCAGAACTCGGTCCTCGAAGGTATCAAAGGCAATAGGTTTGCCGCCATCAGCGATATCGACCGCGATGCCAATGGCTTGATGTGGATTGCCAATGTCCAAAATGGGCTAGTCGTCATGGATGGGTGGCCGCCCCAACGGGCCACACTCAACACTCAGCTCGCCTTC
>JAPOYQ010000424.1:2061-23952 GCA_026706505.1 Gemmatimonadota bacterium | reverse complement strand
AAACGCCTTTGCCGCCGCAAAACCAATCGACGGCCCGCACGAAAACCTCGGCCACATCCGCGCGCCCGGTCATCCTGTGCAGCCGCTCCAGTCCAACCATCAAATAATGAGTCTGATAGCCCTTCTGCTCCTCGTAAGGCAAAACTCGCTTTAATGCAGTAAAGCTCCCCCGCAACTCGAGGAATTCTTCGTCGCTAAACGGGTCCGCCGTCCCCATTTCCACCGCCAAGGTCGTGCCCTCGGTAGCCATGCCGTACGGCCCTTGGTCGGGCAGCTTGGCCTCCGTGGATACCTGGAAGCGCTTGTGCCAACTGCCGTCTTCATTTTGGCCGCGCGCCACCGCGTCGTACACCTCTTCGGCGCGGCGCATAAAGCGCGTCTCTCCGGTCAACTCGTACAGGTAGAGCAAGCCCCGCAGCGCGTTGGCGATGGAGCGCAAGCTGAAGCTGTAGCGCGGGTCCTCGCTCCAGCGGTAACGCAGGAGAAATTCTCCAGCTTCGATCAAAACCTCCCGCGCCCGCTCGTCGCCGCTCAAGTAGTAGTAATCCACCCAGTTGTCGATAAAGGTGTGCGAAGCGCACGGCTCGTCGCCAAAGTGGTCCATGCTATGGCGGAAACAGCCGCCGATCATGTAGGGCCGAAACGGATGATAGTGGCAAGTATCCACATCCAGCGAGTGCCGGGTCATGGCCTCGGCGAGCGCGTAGTAGCGCCCCTCGCCTGTGCGCAAGTACTGCAACCACACGGCGTGGCGCGGATCCCATTCGCTATTGCACCAACCCCAGCGGCCCTTGAAGCGCCAGCCCCCTTCGCTCTCCTCCCAAGTGGCCATCACGTCGCCCCAATCGAAAAACCCCTTCCAGCGATAGCGCTCGATGTGCCCTTCCATCCAATCGACAAAGCCCGTCAACATGCGGTCGGAACGCGGAAATTCCGCGCCAGTCGCCAACCCGCCAACCGCCCCGCTCTGCACAACCCAATCCGGCTCAACGCTCACCTGTGGCGGGTGCAAAAGGCCCTGCAACCGCTCGCCGCTGGCGGAACAGGCGCGAAAAAAATCGACGAAAAACTCGCTGCTCTTCGCCGTGCCCGTGCCGTCGGCATAAACCCCTTCGCCCTCGTGCCAAGCCACCTCCTCGGCGTAGCGCTTACAGCTAAGCCGCCGACCGTCTGGGTCGCGCCAAAAGAACACGTCAATGCCTTGCGCACCCACGCCGAGGGCTTTGGGGTACTCCTCGGCCATGTAGCGCAGCGCGACGCCAACGCCGACGCGGCCGTTCTCAGCGCAAATCCAGCCAGCGGCGCACTCGCCCTCGGCCCGCGCGGTGCGCTCAACGCCCGCGTACTCCTCCCAATAGAAGTGATTGTCCAGCCGCTGCGAGAGCAATGCATAGCGCTCGGGGACCCAAGCCCCCTCCATGACCCGCCCAGCCCCGACGCGCCAAGTTCCGCCGCCTTCGGGCAAGAGCGGGACGCGCAAGCCCAACTCCTCCACCTCGGTCTCGCGCGGATTACAGGTAACGACCATCGTGTGCACCACCCTCACCTGCGTCTTGCCGGCATAGGCGTAGATCCGGGTCGCAAAGCGCAGCGGGCGATAACCGGCGTAGTGGTGCATGGGCGCGGTGGACTCGTAGGCTCCTCGGCAGCAGATCACCGCCCGCAAGGGACCGGCCTCTTCGATCTCAACGGCGTATTCCTCCACGCCCTCTGACGCCAGACACATGCCCCCCATCCCGTAGATTCGCCGCTGCGTTCCTCCGACGAACTCCGACTCGGAGATCTTGGCCCAAGCGTCGCCGCCGCCCCGAGGTGCAACTTCTACCTCGGAGACAAACGACCCCTCGTCTAGCTGCCCTAGCTCTACCCCGTCAAAAAGCGCGAATGCCTTTTTGCCAATGCCAAAGCGCAGGGGTCCAGTACACACCTCAAAGCGATCTTCCCGCTCGGCGATTTCCACGCCTTGGACGCCTGCCGCAGCTTTTTGGTCCGTGCATCGCAAGGTGTACACGGCCTCTTGCCCCGCTTCCACATCGGCCTGAAAATCCACCAAGACCCACTTTGCGCTGTCGTCCGGCCAGCGGCCCAAAACCCGTAGCTGCACTGGGACATCTCGGCCCTGTGCGTCCTGCAAAGACAGGTTTTCCACGCCTGTTACAGTGCCTTGGGGTAGGGGGACGCCTCTTGTCAGGGGGTACTTTCGGCGGGTAATGCCCTCGGCCTCTTTTACTTTTAAGGCAATGCCTTCGTCGGGTATGCTCACGTGACTTCTCCTTGGTCTCGTCTGTGCGGCGAAGGAAAATAAGCAAGCGACCAACGCCCCACCAATCCGCATTGACCCGCCTCCACACCCCTCCTATCTTCTCGCTGCCCAAACCAAAGGAACCATCCCGTGAAACCAGACCAAGACCTAAACGCCCAAAAGCTCCTTCCAGCAATCCAGCGCTTTTTAACCCTTACCGGCACCAAGATCCTCGATCTCGACAACACCTGGGACCCGGATCTCGGCACCCCGGTCTTCACCCAGCAGGGACGCTACACCACCCGAGGCTGGACCGAGTGGACCCAAGGGTTCCAATACGGCTGCGCCATCCTCCAGTACGACATGACCGACGACGCGCGTTTCCTCGCGCTCGGCCGCGACCGCACCATTGCGCACATGGCACCGCACGTCTCACATGTCGGCGTCCACGACCACGGCTTCAACAACCTCTCCACCTATGGCAACTTGCGCCGCCTGATGCTCGAAGGCCGCATCCCGCACGACCAGCGCGAACTGGATTTCTACGAGTTGGCCATCAAGCTGTCGGGTGCCGTACAAGCCGCGCGCTGGACCGAGACTGCGTACGGCACGGGCTTCATCCACTCCTTCAACGGCCCGCATTCGCTCTTTTCCGACACCATGCGCTCGCTGCGCATCTTGGGGACGGCGCACCAGCTAGGCCACGCGCTGATGGGCGAGGGCGACAAGCGCATCAGTCTGCTCGGCCGCTTAATCGAACACGCCCAGACCAACGCCCGTTTCAACGTGTACTACGGCGAGGGGCGCGACGCGTTTGACACACCCGGCCGCGTAGTCCACGAATCCATCTTCAACGTCCACGACGGCCAGTACCGCTGCCCCAGCACACAACAGGGCTACACCCCGTTTTCAACTTGGACTCGCGGTCTGTCCTGGGTGCTTACGGGCTACGCCGAGCAGCTAGAGTATTTCGCCACGCTCAGCGAGGCCGACGTCGAGCCTTTCGGCACCAAAGCCGACCTCGTGCAAACCATGGAAAAAGCCGCCCTAGCCACCGCTGAATTCCACATCGCCAACAGCTTTGCCGACGGCGTGCCGTTCTGGGACACTGGCGCGCCCGGGGTCGCTTCCTTTGGCGCGATAACCGACCAGCCCTCCGACCCGTACAACGACGTCGAGCCGCTCGATAGCTCGGCCGCGGCCATCTGCGGCCAAGGCTATTTGCGCTTGGGCAACTACTATCTATCCAAGGGAGACGAAGCGAAAGGAACGCGCTATCGCACCGCAGCCTTCACCATTGCCCGCGCCCTGCTAGAGGAACCGTATCTCGCCGTCGACCCCCAACACCAAGGCATCACTCTCCACGCGATCTACCATCGCCCCAATGGCTGGGACTATGTACCCCAAGGCCACAAAATCCCCTGCGGCGAGGCGGCCATGTGGGGCGACTACCACACAATGGAACTGATGAGCCTAATCAAACGCGAAGCAGAAAACGCCCCTTATCCACTCTTTTTCCAATAGCGAGACCCGCCGTGAAAATCACCGCCATCACCCCCATCATCGCCCGCTTCGGCAACCGCCCCCGCGTCTTGGTCAAAATCGAGACCGACGAGGGCATCACCGGTTGGGGCGAAACCTACTCCATCGGCCCCGACCTGGCAGTCGGCCCCACCGTCGATTATTGCTTTGAGCTAATCAAAGGCATCGATCCTCGGCGGATCGAGTTCATCATGATGAAGCTACACCAGCAGTTTCGCTTTCCACCGGGCGGGATCGGCCTGTCGGCTATCTCCGGCATTGACCACGCGCTGTGGGACATCTCCGGCAAAGCCGCGGGCGTGCCGGTCTATCAGCTTTTGGGCGGCCACGCCCGAGACCGGGTGCGCGTCTATCGCTCCATCGGCGGCCGCGACGGCAAAGAGGCCGCCGACCAAGCACGGCGTCTGCACGAGGAGTATGGCTTCACCGCCTTCAAAACCAGCCCCTATCGGCTCGACCCAGATGCCCATCGCTGGGGCCGCGTCTGCTCCGAGGCGGCCAAGTACTTTGAAGAATTGCGCGTTAGCTGCCCAGACGACTGGGAATTTGCCTTCGACCCACACGCCAAGATCTTTGAGCCGATTCGCGCCTTGCAGCTAGCCAACGCCCTCGCGCCGTACGACCCCTTTTTCTACGAAGAGCCGCTGCGCCCCGAGCACATTCCAGCGTGGACCAGCCTCAAGTCGCAAATGCAGGTGCCGTTGGCCACCGGCGAGAGCCTCTACGCCCGCTTTGAGTTCCTCGATCTAATCGCCAACCAAGGTGCCGACATCATCCAACCCGACATCTGCGTCTGCGGCGGCCTACTCGAAATGCGCAAGATCAACGCCATTGCCGAAGCCCACTACATCAGCATCGCCCCGCACAACCCCATGGGGCCGTTGGCGACTGCCGTCAACCTGCACTTCTGCGCCTCGGCACCCAACTTCAAAATCCTCGAATACCTCCTGCCGACCGAAACCGAGTGGAACGATTGGCTTGACGAACCCTATCTGCCCAAAGATGGCTACTTGGAACTACGGCCAGACCGACCGGGGCTAGGCGTCGAGGTCAACGAAGAAGCCATCACCGACAACGAATACATCCATTGGGAACGCTCCAGCCCGACGCGTCCCGACGGCTCGACCGGGTACATCTAATGCTCAGCCGCGATCACACCGCGCTCGTCCTCATCGACATTCAGGGCAAGCTGGCCTCGCTGATGCACGAGCGCGAGGCACTCTACCGCCAGCTACAGATTCTCGTCAAGGGCGCGCAGATCCTCGGGTTGCCCATCCTATGGCTGGAGCAGTACCCCAAAGGGCTTGGCCCTACCATTCCCGAGGTCGCCGACCTGCTCTCCGACCAAGAGCCACTGGCCAAGACCTGCTTCAGCGCCTGTGGCCTCAGCGCTTTCCAAACCCAACTGCGCCAGAGCGGCCGACGCCAGATTCTCTTGGCCGGGATCGAAAGCCACATCTGCGTCTATCAGACGGCCCGCGATTTGCTGGACTCGGGCTACCACGTCGAAGTCGTGGCCGACGCCGTCTCCTCGCGCACCGCCGAGAACAAGGAGCTAGGACTGCAAAGAATGGCGTCCGCTGGCGCGCAGATCACCGCAGTGGAAATGTGTCTATTTGAATTGCTGCAAGAGGCGGGGACGGCCGAGTTCAAGCAAATTGCCGCCTTGGTCAAGTGAGGAGTATTGTTACCTCTGAGGAACAGCGTCGCTTCCACAAGGCAACAGCACGGCGCATACAGCACATAACGCTACCAGAGGGAACGGGCATCTGCCAAGCATGGCTTACCTTTTGCTTATAGGGGGGAGTGCTTACATTTACCCAACGAGGACCTTCTCATGGCCGAGCAATCGTCCAAGCCCGCCCAACCCACTGAATCCACCCTCGCTCTGAGCTTCCTGCGCGAGGATATTCAGGACCTGCGTCAAGACGTGCGCCAAATACACGGGCGCATCGATCAGACCAACGGGCGCATCGACGCCCTGCGCACCGAGATGAATCAGCGTATGGACGCCCTGCGTACCGAGGTGAGCGAGCGCATCAACGATTTAGCCAAACAACTCGATTCGCGCTACGCGCGGCTGATAGCCATGCTCATCGCCTGTACCGGCGTCCTCATAACAGCCATGGGCGCAGCCGTCGCCGTGCTCAAGCTCTAACCGCATCATGGCCGAGCAATCGCCCAATCCCGCCCAACCCACTGAATCCACCCTCGCTCTGAGCTTCCTGCGCGAGGATATTCAGGACCTGCGTCAAGACGTGCGCCAAATACACGAGCGCATCGATCAGACCAATGGGCGCATCGACACCCTGCGCACCGAAATGAGCCAACTCATCAACCAAACCAACGGGCGCATCGACGATCTGCGCACCGAGACCAATGAACGCATCGACGGCTTAGCCAAACAGCTCGATTCGCGCTACGCGCGGCTGATGGCCATGCTCATCGCCTGCACCAGCATCCTCGTCACCACCATGGGCACAGCCGTCGCCGTGCTCAAGTGACGCCCTAAACTCGCTCCGGAAACCGCTCCCGATACTCTCGATCAAATTCTTCGCTGCCTATAGGAGCCAAAGATGGCTAAAATTATATCTTCTCAAGAGCAATCATCGTTTGAAGTTATCGTGGAAGCCGAAACCCTGAGCGAGGCGATAAAAGAAGCTGCGTCATTGGCAGATGATGTGAAGACGCATGGATATGCAATTTTCCAAGTAGAGGAAAATTTTTTCGGAAACATCGATGATACTCGGCAATGGCGTCTCAAGTGGTACGGAAAGGAACGTTAGTGGGTGCCCAAAAACAAGCCTTATATTTCAAACGCAACCACTACCCTAATCTTTCTCGCCCTTAGCCGTCGCCGTACTCAAATAACGTCCTAAGCTCTCCCCGGAAACCGCTCTCGGTACTCCCGGTCAAATTCTTCGCTGCCGTCGTCTAGCTGACCGCATGAGGCGGTCTTTTAGAATTGACACAGTTCTCGTTTATTGGTACCTAACTAGATACACCCTTCTCCTAAAGATGCCCTATGGAAAACTTGCGCTTTAATCTCCGAAAGGTCACCGAACTGGCCGTTGTGTTGTTGCGCGAGGCCGGCGGTTCGATGGAGTATATCAAGCTCATAAAGCTAATGTACTTGGTGGACCGCGCGGCGCTGAACGAGCGAGGATGGCCGATTTCTACCGATGTCTATGTGTCGATGGCTCATGGTCCCGTTTTAAGCCGAACCTATGACCTTATTCGAGAGCCACCGTGGCCGGAGCGTGAATCAGTCTGGCAGAGCCATATCCGCCGAAAGGGGACCTATCATATAGAACTGGCACAAGAGCCCCTGACGATTGAGGCAATGTCGGAAAACGAGATCGGCATCGCTCAAGAGGTGGTAGCACATTTTGGCAGTTGGCCTTGGCAAGAATTGGTCCAATATACCCACGATCATCTTCCCGAATGGCAAGACCCCAATGCCGATCTTGTGGGGCCGGCTAGTCGGCCGTTGCCCCTAGAGGACATTCTCACGGCCTTGGGAAAAGAAGACGATTATATACAGGAAGTCATAGCGCGCGTAAAGGTGAGCAATCAACTCGACGAGTGGCTTTCATAGTGTTGAAGGCTGGATCGATTCTTCGCATGACCGCACAGCCTTTTCGGCTGTTCCTAATTCTGACCGATCCTTCTCTTGCTCAGGAGGTACTGGTGGCAGTGTTGCACCCGCTCTATGAAGACGACGAGGGTGAGGATGTAGTCATTATAGAGCCGACCTGCTTGCCTTCTACAAATCGCTCCCATTTTATCCACGATGCCCGCATTGCACCCGTAAAAAAATTAATTGACCGCATGGTACTCCGGCAGATCAAGGAAGCAGGCAGTCTTTCCCGAGACGATCTGTCTCATATAAGAGACGCACTGAGCCGCTCGCCCGAAACGAGCCACTCAGTCAAAATATGGTTGCGTCAATACACGAGCTGAGGCCTCCATCGACGTCACAGTAGTCCATTCGTCGAATCGTCTCAGTGTCTCTTCGCTCTCTCCGGAAACCGCTCCCGATACTCTCGATCAAATTCTTCGCTGCCGTCGTCGAGCCGCACTTGGAGGTCCATTCCCGGATAAAAACCGGTGATTTTGCCAGCGGTGAAATCGTCGCGATACCCTCCGCCCGGTGCCCACAACTCCCGACCGTCGGGCCAGCGCACGGCGTGGATTTGGCGCACCGGCGCTTTGGCGAAATCCGGCTCGACGCGCAGGCGCTCCACAGCGTCCCGGTCCAACTCGACCCCCAAGCCCGGAGCCTCCGGCACCCGCAGATGCCCGCCCTCCACGGCAAACTCCTGCACCAAAACGTGCGAATAGATGTTGACGCAGGGAATCGCCGGCCAGCGCGCTTCCTTTAGCACCGCCCCCAAATGCGTCGCAAAGGTCGCCGTCAGGCCAGTGCCCACCATCTGCAACCAGAACGGCATTTGCGCCCGCGCCGCCAAGTTGCCGTCGCTCAAGACGCGGCTCACCCCGCCGCCGATGACAAACCCGTCGCACACGCCTTCGCGGATCGCCGTCATGGGCGGCGGCTGGCCCATGTGCATGGCGATTGGACATTGGATCTTGCGCCGCAGGAGCTTGTTGCCCTCGACATCGTCCTGCGGAATCGGCGACTCGACGATGGCGAGGCAGGCGTTGTCCCGCTCCAAGCGCCCAATGAGCGGGGCGGCTTGGTCAACTCCCAGCAACATGGTGTTGAAGTCGGCATCTAACTTGAAGTGCTGAGAAGTGGCCTCATCCACGGCCTGCAACTGCGCCGCAATATCGTACCAAGGCCGCGCCTTGACCTTCATGGTGGTAAAGCCATGCGCCTCGGCCGCGCGCGCCTCAGCCGCCCACGCTGCGGGCGGCATGCTTTGCGCCCACCAAGAAACCGGGCAGGCGTCGCGGTGCTGCGGCCCCATCAGCCGGTGGCAGGGCACGCCTAAGTGCTTGCCGGCCGCGTCGAACAGCGCCATCTGCAAGCCTGCTCCCAGCGAGTCGTCCCACAGCACCTCGAAAACATTCCGGCCGCGCACGCGGGCAAACTCCGCTTCGCGCGAGTGGCCCCACGCATATCCCTGAATCGTCTCGCCAATGCCGACAACGCCCCCCTCTGTCTCCACTTCGATCAACTCGACGATGGACCAACCCGGCCCATAGACTTCCATGGTGTCGGCACAGCGCTCGTGGAACGGCACGTGTAGCACGGTGCGCACGACGTCTTTAACAACACAAGAACTCATCGCATCCCTCGCAGGCTCTACTCGGCCATCCGCCTGAGTACTGCGTGTAAGATTCCCCCGTTGCGGTAGTAGTTAATCTCCACGGGGGTGTCTATCCGACATACCACTGCAAAGCGCTTCTCTCCCTCGGCGCTCTTGGCCACCACCTCCAACACTTGCCCCGGCTGCAGGTCGTCGTCGAGGCCCTCAATATCGTATGCCTCCTCGCCGGTCAGCCCTAGCGAGTGGCGGTCTTCACCGGAGGAAAATTGCAGCGGCAGGATGCCCATCCCAATCAGGTTCGAGCGGTGGATGCGCTCGTAGCTCTCGGCGATTGCGGCCTTGACGCCCTGTAGGAAGGGGCCTTTGGCTGCCCAGTCGCGGCTCGAACCCGATCCGTACTCCTTGCCCGCGAGAATGATCGACGGCACGCCTTCTTCAATGTAGCGCATCGCCGCCTCGTAGATCGTCATCTGCTCGCCCAAAGGCAGGTGGCGCGTCAACCCCCCCTCGACGCCGGGCACCAGCTCGTTGCGGATGCGGATATTGGCAAACGTGCCCCGCATCATCACCTCGTGGTTGCCGCGCCTGGAGCCATAGCTGTTCCAATCCTTGCGCTCGACGTCGCGGTCGGCGAGATACTCACCCCCCGGGCTGCCCACGGCAATGGAGCCAGCCGGCGAGATGTGGTCGGTCGTCACGCTGTCGCCAAGCTTGGCCAAGACGCGCGCGCCTTGGATCGGCTGGATCGGCTGGACTTCCTTAGTGAGGTCGTCGAAGAAATTCGGCTTGCGAATGTACGTGCTCTCCTCAGCCCAAGCATAGCGCTTGCCCTCGGGCACGGGAATGGCGTTCCAAGTTTCGTTCTGACGAAACGCATTGCCGTATTCTTCCTCAAACATCTTCGGCGTCAGCGAGCGGCCAATTGCGTCGCGGATCTGGTCTTGCGAAGGCCAGATGTCGCGCAGGAATACCTCACGGCCCGCTTGGTCGCGGCCCAGCGACTCGCGCTCGAAGTCGATCGTCGCCCGGCCCGCGAGCGCGTAGGCCACGACTAACGGCGGCGAGGCGAGGAAATTGGCCCTCGTCAACGCGTGAACCCGGCCCTCGAAATTGCGGTTGCCGCTGAGAACGCTACACACTACCAAATCGTTGTCGGCCACGGCCGTGGAGATTTCTTCGGGCAAAGGACCCGAGTTGCCGATGCAGGTCGTGCAGCCATAGCCGACCGTGTGGAAGCCGAGGGTCTCCAAGCTCTCGGTAAGGCCGGCCGCGTCGAGGTAGCGCGAGACGACCCGGCTGCCCGGCGCTAGGCTGGTCTTGACGTAGGCTGGGACCGAAAGGCCCCGCTCGGCCGCGTTGCGCGCCAACAGCCCTGCCCCCACCATCGCGCTCGGGTTGCTGGTATTCGTGCAAGAGGTAATGGCGGCGATGAGCACGGCACCGTGATCCAACTCAACCGCCCCCTGCTCGCCCAATTCGACGGCGACCTTTTTATCGCGGTCCGTCACCTCAAAGCGGTCCGTCAGCGAATCGGCAAAGGCACTCGGCACGTCCTTGAGCGCAACCCGATCCTGCGGCCGCGTCGGGCCAGCCAAGCTCGGCTCGACTGTGCCCATATCCAACGCCAAGTGCTCGCTGAAGATGGGATCAGGGGTTTCGGCGTGGTAGAACATGCCCTGCGCTTCCATGTACGCGCGGACGCGCTCGACCACTGCCTTCTTGCGCCCGGTGAGCGCCAAATACGCCAGCGTCTCCTCGTCAACCGGAAAAATGCCCATCGTCGCCCCGTATTCCGGGGCCATATTGGCGAGAGTCGCCCGGTCGGCCAAGCTCAACTCGCTCAAGCCCGGGCCGTAAAATTCGACGAATTTGCCAACCACGCCATGCGCTCGGAGCATCTGCACCACCGTCAGCACCAAGTCCGTAGCCGTCGTCCCAGTGGGCAATGCGCCCGTCAGTTTGACGCCGACCACTTCGGGCAAAAGCATATAGATCGGCTGCCCCAACATCACGGCCTCGGCCTCGATGCCGCCCACGCCCCAGCCGAGGACGCCGAGGCCATTGATCATCGTCGTGTGGCTGTCCGTGCCCACTAGGCTGTCGGGATAGAACTCGCCGTCCTGCTCCTGCACCACCTGCGCCAAGTATTCCAGATTGACCTGATGCACGATGCCAGTCGCCGGCGGCACCACGCGAAAATTGTCGAACGACTCCTGGCCCCAGCGCAAAAACTCGTAGCGCTCGCGGTTGCGCTCGAATTCGCGCGCGGCATTCATGGCCAGTGCCTCGCGCATGCCGTAGTAATCGACCTGCACCGAGTGATCAATGACCAAGTCAACCGGAATCAGGGGATTGACCTTCTCTGGGTCGCCGCCCAAATCGGCCACGGCGTCGCGCATCACGGCCAAATCGACCACCGCGGGCACGCCGGTAAAATCCTGCATCACCACCCGCGCTGGCTTGAAGGGAATCTCTTCCTTGCCTGCGGTCTCGGGACTCCAGCGCGCAATGCGCTCGACGTCTTCGCGGGTAATCTCAAACCCGTCGCACTGCCTAAGCGCGGCCTCTAGCAGAATCTTGATCGAATAGGGCAGCCGGCTCACCTCGGCTATGCCGTCTTGTTCTAGCTTTTGAATGCGGTACAGGACGCCGCTGCCGCCGCTGCTTTCCAGCCGGGTGCGCGCCCCGAACTCGTCGTTTCTCGCCGTCATGGAAAACCTTTCGGAGATGGAGATGTTTTAGCAATTTGACTTTAAGACTTTAAATATATTCAAGACCAACCCGACCTTCCACCTGCCGCCCTAGGCCGCCATGCACAACCTGCGCCAATTTCTCGATTGCCTGCGCCGCGAAGGCGAGCTCGTCACTGTCGACGTTCCGGTTTCCTCTGAGCTCGAAATCGCCGAGATCCATCGCCGCGTCCTTGCCGCTGCTGGCCCGGCCCTGCTCTTCACCCACGTCGAAGGCGCGGATTTTCCCTGCGTCACCAATCTCTTTGGCACGGCCCGGCGCGTCGATCTGGCCTTTGGCTCTAGGCCGGAGCAGTTTATCCAGCAGCTAGTGCAACTCGCCCAAGACCTGCCCTCGCTTTCGCCGCGTAAGCTCTGGCCGCACAAAAACCTGATTCCCGCCGCGCTCAAGGTCGGGCTAAAAACCGTCGGCAAAGGCCCCGTTGGCGAGTGCGTGCAGTCGCCGCCCGACCTCGCACGCCTACCCCTACTCAAGACGTGGCCCGAGGACGGCGGGCACTTCATCACCCTGCCGCTGGTCTATACCGAACACCCCGATACCGGCCATCACAACCTCGGCATGTACCGCATTCAGCGCCACGATTCCCAGACCCTCGGCGTACACTGGCAAATCCAGAAAGGCGGCGGCTTTCACTACCACGTCGCCGAGCAGCGGGGTGCAGACCTGCCGCTGGTCATCTTTGTCGGCGGGCCGCCGGCGCTGATCCTCGCGGCGATTGCTCCTTTGCCCGAAGACTTGCCCGAGTTGATTTTGGCTTCCCTGTTGCAGGGCGAGCGCCTGCGCCGCGTGCAAGGCTCCACTCTGCCCCTTATAGCCGAAGCTGAATTCGCCATTGAGGGCGTGGTGCCGCCGCACGTGCGCAAGCCCGAAGGGCCTTTCGGCGATCACTACGGCTACTACTCTCTGCAACATGACTACCCAGTGCTCCAAGCCAAGCGCCTCTACCACCGCAAAGACGCCATCTTCCCGGCCACCGTAGTCGGCAAGCCGCCGCAGGAAGACATGTTCCTCGGTACCTACATCCAGCAGCTCATGGCACCCCTGAGCAAGATGGTGATGCCCGCGATCAGGGCCATGTGGAGCTACGGCGAGACCGGCTATCACTCGCTGGCGGCCATCGTCGTCGAGGAGCGCTACCCACGCGAGGCCATGAAATTCGCCTTTCGCATCTTGGGCGAAGACGGCGGCCAGCTCAACCTGACCAAGTTCTTGGTCGTAATAGATCGCCCCTTGGACTTGGGCGACTTCCGGCAGGTGCTCGCGTATGCCCTAGCGCGGGCGCAACTCGCAACCGACCTTTTCGTCATCGCCAATCTCGCCATGGACACCCTCGACTACACGGGACCGGCCGTGAACCAAGGCAGCAAAGGAATCCTCATAGGCGTGGGCGACCCAGTCGTCGAATTGCCCGGAGAATTCAGCGGCGACTTGCCCGGCGGTGCCCGCGCCGCCGAAGTCTATTGCCCTGGTGCCCTCGCAGTCCAAGGCCCGACGTACGCGGAAGATCCCGGCTACGCCCAACACCTCGCCGCAGACCGGGCCGTCGCAGCTTGGCCGCTGATATTTTTGGTTGACGACGCCAGTGCAGTCGCCAAGAACGTCACCTTCCTTTGGAGTACCTTTACCCGCTTTGAGCCGGCTGCCGACACGTATGCCGCCGCCGTCCAACTCCGTCGCCACCACCCCTGCTATACGCCGCCAATCGTCTTGGATTGCCGCATGAAACCCGGCTACCCGGACGAGCTGATAGCGGACGAAGAGACAGCGCAAAAGGTCAGCCGGCGCTGGCAGGAGTATTTTCCCCAAGGCGGCGTGGAAGGCGCGGAAGACCGCCTCGGCTACACCGGATTTTCCCTATTGGACTAACCCTGAGCAGAGGCCGCTTTATGGATGACACCCTAGCGTTTGCCCCCATCGCCGAACTCGCCACCCTGATCCGCCGCGGCGAACTCTCCCCACTTGAACTCACCGATCTATACCTAGAGCGCATTGAGCAATACGATCCAGCGCTCAACGCCTATCTCGCCGTCACGGCCGAGCGCGCGCGCGCCCAAGCCCGCTCGGCCGAAGCGCAAATCGCGGCCGGCACCTACCTCGGCCCCCTGCACGGTATTCCCCTCGCCTTTAAGGATCTCGTGGATGTCGCGGATCTGCCCACCACCGGCGGCTCGACCCTGCTGCGCGACAACATCGCTGCGGCCGATGCCACGATTGCCCGTCGCCTCTTTGCCGCGGGCGTCGTGCTCTTGGGCAAGACGCATCTCGTGGAATTCGCTTTTGGCGGCACCGGCGTCAACCATCACTACGGGACTCCAGTCAACCCCTGGGATCCCGAAACTCACCGCCTGCCGGGCGGATCGTCCTCTGGCTCGGGCGTGGCCGTGGCGGCTGGACTGGCCCCGGCCGCCCTCGGCTCGGACACCGGCGGCTCGGTGCGGATTCCCGCGTCCTTTTGCGGCCTTGCCGGTCTCAAGCCCACCTTTGGCTTGCTCCCCAACACCGGTGTCTTGCCCCTCGACCCCACCCTCGACAGCATCGGGCCCTTGTGCCGCACAGCGCAAGACTGCGCCCTGTTGTGCCAAGCCATGGCGGACCCCCTGCCCGGTGATTCGCTTGTGGATCGCTTGGAAGGCGAGGTCGCCGGCCTCCGGCTCTGCTTCCCGCGCGAGTATTTCTGGGACGATGTCGATGCGGAGGTCGAAGCAGCAGTGCGCGCGACAGCGAGCGTTTTCGCCGACCTCGGCGTCTATGTCGATGAAATATCGCTCGAAGTGCTCGCCGACCTAGTCGAATGGCGCAACGGGCCCAGCACCACGGCTGTCGAAGCCTATCTCTATCACCGGCGCAACCTTGAAGCGCACTTCGACCAGTTCGACCCCATTGTCTCGGCGCGCATACTCGACGGCCGCGATATCCTCGCCGTGGACTTCCTCGGGCAACTCAGAGCACGCGACGAGCTGCGCCACAAAGCCCGCACGGCCCTCGAAAACGTCGATTTCCTCATCACCCCGACCACTCCCTTTGCCGCCCCGATTCTCGACGAGATCGACCGCGACGAGGTCTATTTCCCCATCAATGGCCTCTGCCTGCGCAACACCATCGCCGTCAACCTCCTCGACTTGTGCGCCGTTTCCCTGCCCTGTGGGTTCACGCGCGATGGCTTGCCCATCGGCTTGCAACTCATCGGCCACCCCCGCGACGAGGCGAGGCTGTTGCGCCTCGCCCGCGCTTTTGAGCAAGCCACGGATTACAATCTTCCCACGCCCACACTCGACGCTTTTGCCTAGCAAAATGCGACGGGGCGGCTTGCCAATATCCGGGGCTAGGTCTATATTTTTTGCCCTACGTGCTCCCATCGTCTAGCGGTTAGGACCCAGGGTTTTCAACCCTGTAACCGGAGTTCGAGTCTCCGTGGGAGCACCATTTTTATGTACGCTACGCTGAGGAGGAATTCATGTTCGACATCGGCATCTTCGCCCCCTTTGGGGCCGACCACGATCGCAACATCGCCTATTGCCGCGACGCCGGCGCTAGCCACATCGTCTTGAACACCGGCCAACTCTCTTCAGACGACGCACCCGCGGCCGACGCACTCAAGACACTAGCCGACCAATACGCCAGTGCCGAAGTTGTGCTGGCCGGGCTGACCCCGCCGCGCCTCAGCCTCGACGCCTGCGTTGACGACGCATCCCGCGCGCGCGAAGTGGGATACATGCGTCGTCTGATCGAAAACATGGGGCACGCGCAGATACCTCTCGTGCATTTCTACCTTAGTGCCGACGCGGCCCCTACCGACCCAGACGAGCGGCAGCAGCACTGGCAGGGCTTGGTGGAAATCTTCCGCGAACTCGGCCAAATCGGCGAAGGAGTCGGCGTGCGGATTTCCACCCACACGTTTCACGTACCCGACCGCCTGATCTGGAACAGAGAGACCTTTTCAAATCTCATGGCCGCCACCGACTCGCCGGCCCATGGTCTGACCTTCTGCCAGGGCAAGTCGCAAATGGCCGGCGACAGCCTGCCCGAGGTCATTCGCCACTTCGGCGACAAGGTCTTCATGGTCCACGTGCGCGACATAGTCACCAAGGCCCAAGGGCCTTCTACCCCGGAAATCGAGCAGCGGCTGGCGGACTTGGGCTACCTCGAAGTGCCATTCGGTGCGGGGGAAGTCGATATGGTCGGCACCATCCGCGCCCTCAAAGAGATCGACTACAACGGCCAGATTTACCCCGAGCACTTCCCGTCCATTGCCGGCGACCACGCCGCGGGGCTAGCGTGGACTCTTGGCTACATCCGCGCCTTAGACCAAGCGGTCGTCCTCTGAGAGTGCCTCGGCCACAGCACTCCCTTCCACAATCTCTCGCAGAGCCTTTCCGCGCTGGCGGATCCCTGCCTCATGGGGAGGCTCGCCGCGGGCAAATGGACACCCCCTTTTAGCCGCTCTATATTTGCCTTTTCAACCCAATTGGAAAGGTACGGTCATGCCCCATCTTACCTCCGCAAACAAGCATTCCTTTAAGGAAAATGGCTGTCTCATTGTCCGCGGCGCACTCACGTCCGCGCAAATTCAAGCCGCTCAAGATGCCCTCTGGACCGGCATTGACGCCGACCGCGACGATCCTGCAACCTGGATCGAGGCCGGGCCGCGCACCCCTGTGCCCGCCCATCACCCGGCTATCCGCGCCGCCGTCCACGAGTCGCCGCTCTTTGCGATGATGGAGGAAATGGTCGGCGAGGGCCAACTCAATTCCGGCAGCGCCGGTCCCGCGTTGGTGTACCCATCCAAAGACAAGACTTGGTCCCTGCCCGAGCGCGGCCATCTCGACGGCTACTATACCCCTACCAACGGCGTGCCCGAAGGCACGGTCGGCTACATGACCATCAACGTCACGATCTACGTCGAGGACATCGACTCGCAGGGCGGCTGCTTCACCTATTGGCCCGGCAGCCACAACGTGGCCTACGAGTACTTCAAAACGCGCTCGCTACTGTCGGTACAGGGCGGCGTTTCCAGTGACGTATTTGCGGAGGGAACCTTCCCCCGAGGGTGCGAATTTGTCGGCCAAGCCGGCGATGCCATCTTCTGGCACGGCCAGCTCTTCCACACGGGTTCCAAGAACGTCAATCGCAACATCCGCATGGCCCTCATCGGCCGCTTCTCACGCAAAGACACCAACGATATCCGCTTTGAGACCTGCGACGACCAATGGGCGCATTGGGAGGGGATTAGCTGATGCACCTCGTCTTCAGCCCGACCCTCTGCCCGGACCTGCTCTTGCCCGAGGTACTCGACCTCGCCAAAGCGGCCGGCTTCTCCCGCATCGAACTCTTCCGCGCTTACACCGAGAGCACTCCCGTCCACCGCGACTGGTCCGTGCCCATGGTCCGCACCGCCATTGCGGACGCCGACCTACAACTTGCCGGCTTCAACATCCGCAACCTCACCGGCCGCAAAGCCGATTCCGACGAGCGCAACCTCGCCTACAACCTGCGCCAACTCGAATGGGACATCCACTTGGGCCGCGCCCTTGGCATCAAAACCCTGAACGCGAAGGGTGGTGCCCGCACGGACGAGGCGCTCGCCGACCTTATCGAAGGCGTCAACGCGCTCCTCGACAACATCCCCGACATCGCCCTCAACTTGGGCAACCACAAAGGCAACCGCCTCCAAGGACTGGCCGACTACCAAGCGGTGATGCCCGAGCTACCCGAGCGGGCGCGCGTACTCTTGGACACCGGGCACCTGCTGTCGGTCGGCGAGCCAATCATGCCCTTTGCCGAAGCCCTCGCCGGGCGCATTGGTCTCGTCCACCTGCGCGACCAGCAGGGCGAAAAGCCCGTGCCCTTCGGGGAAGGCGAACTGCCCTTTGCGGAGTTGTTCGGACTGTTAGAGGATAGCGATTACGACGGTCCCCTCGTCGTCGAGCTTGAGGAGGTCGATTGGGACGAGCCGCTGCCGGCGGCCATTGCCGCGCGCCAATACGTTGAGGCCCTGCGGCCCCAGTACTGAGGCCGGACAGCTCTCGCCTGAGTTTGGGCGCGACATCCTCCCTGTAGAAGCTATTTTGAATTTTCGATTAGGCAGCTTTTGGCTTGACGTAAATTTCGACTTGCATCCCCGCCCGCGTCAGCATATTAATCAGTTTATCCACACTAAAACGACTAATCTCCCCCTGCATTAAATTGCTAATGCGCGGTTGAGGCTCACCAAAAAATGCTGCGGCTTGACGTTGGGTCCACCCTCTAGTTTCGATGTACTTTTTCAGGTCGAGCATTAAATCAGCCCGGACTTTTAGGCTCGCCGCTTCTTCCCGCTCGAAACCGATATCCTCAAATACGTTATCGCTGCCTCGGGTCACTTCCATAGCGGAATCTAAGGGGAGCTCAAAACAGCTTCCACGGGCTTAGGCACCAATTTAACGACCTTCCGCTCGCTTTCTTGCTGCCGCTCTTTTGCTGCCGCAAACAGGGCGCGGACGTCATAGTCGTGTTGTGCCGCCAATTGTTTGCGAATCGTGCGGACTTCCTTAATGATATCGTCGTGGTTCATCGTTTTACTCTCCTAACAGTTCCTCTGGGGTACAGATGATGGGTGGTTCATATCCCTTTGCACGACACTTTCGCACGACTTTTTCAAAAACAAAAATTACGCATTAGGCCCATGGCAGACAAAGCTGAGGTCGGGCCAGCACATCCTAGAGCAAATAGGGCTGACCCCGCTCCTGCTGTTTGCCCCAGCCTGTATCACCCCCTACATTCCCCGCATAGACCCCCACCCAGGAGCCCACCATGAAACGCATCACCACCGCCGACTTCCGCGACTATCGCCGCGACCGCTTCATCGACGCCCAAACCACCCCCGCCGCCCGCCTCGCCCCCACCTATATGATCACCAACGAAATGGGAGTTGACGGCGATATCTGCGAGGAACTCACGCCCGCGCTCTGCGCAAAAGTCGAATTCGACATCCCCTCGGCCAAGACCAAGGGAGCCGAATTGCTCTTCTACGTCAACGCCGACAAATCCACCGCCGACAAACCCATGCGGCTCCAAGTCAACGGCCACGTCCTCACCCACCGCCAAGACCGCGAGCGCATGCTCACCGGCGGTTGGGACCGCAAGAAAATCGCCGCCAAATACCTCAAGGATGGCACCAACGAATTCGTGTTCTCGCACAGCGGCGTGCTGCACATCGACCCCTTCCCGGGCGGTCTGGCCGACACACCCCCAAGCCACTCAAGCCGCAGCTTTGACGGTGGCAAGACTTGGCATCAAGGCACCTTGGGCGAAGCCCGCGCCATTGAAGGCGAGTACCTGGTGCGGCTGCGCGTCAAGGGACATCCGCCCCAAGGGACGCTCTGCTCGCCACTCATCGACCTCGCCGACGAAGACGGCCGCGGCCGCATCGCTCCGCGGATGGGCATTCGCCGCCTGCACCTGAAGGCGCGGATGCGCCAGCCGCAAGGGACCCAAATACACTTTGAGCTGCGCACGGGTTCGACGCCTTCCTTTGATCCACGCACTTGGACGGCTTGGGAGCGAGGCACCGCCTTGCAGTGGCCCGGGCGCTTCGTGCAGTGGCGCGCCATCCTCGAAACCGACGCGGCCAACAAGACCCCGACGCTCCAGGCCGTCACCCTCGAAGCTGATATCGAGGAGGACGCCAAGAGCCTCGCCCCCTTCAAGCGAGCAGAGTTCGACCAACCCGAGTTCGTACACAGCTCGTACCCCTTCGCCTATATGGGTCTGCACCCGCACCAAGAACGGCTGCGCAAGCAGTACCGCCTTGACGAAGTCATCGCCAAAGGCAAAACCGAACTCGAACAGCTAGCCCTGTTGCGCGACTGGGTCCACAGCCAGTGGCTGGGCTGGCAATCCGACAAATATCCCCACTGCCCCTCTTGGAATCCCCTAGAAGTCCTCGACACCACCAAAGGCGATTGGGGCTTCGGCATGTGTACCCACTACGGAGCGGTGTTCGCTGGCTGCGCCTCATCCCTAGGATGGGTGGCCCGCTCAATCGTCGTTGATCACCACTGCTTGGCCGAGGTCTGGAGCGAGGAGTTGCAAAAGTGGATCCTCGAAGACGCCGGCCCGGCCCGCGAATTCGATGCCACCTACGAAATCGACGGCGTGCCCATCAACGCCTTGGAACTGCACGAGGCCGCGGCCGACGAACGGCGCGAAAAAATCATGGCCAACAAGCTGCCGCAAAAGGTCGTCGAGCCCATGGCCAGCTATATCGACGTCTTCTGCCGCTTCGGCATTCCGCTGCGCAACACGCACCTGATCTTCGCCGAGCCGGCCGAGCTGCGCCACGGCGCTGGGCAGTACCACTGGGATGGCTATCTGTGGTGGTCAGACGACGTCGATCCCCGCTACGCCGAATACTCCTTGCAGACCTCGCGCATCGGGGACTTCTACTGGTCGGTCAACCAGACGCGGCTCTACCTCCAGGTGGCGGAAGAGGCGCGCACGCTGCAAGTCGATCTAGAGCACACCGCGCCCAACTTCTCGCACTTCTTGGTGCGCCAAGACGGCGGCCCGTGGCGCGAGGAGCGCGAGGCCCGCTTTGAGTGGACGCTCACCGAGGGCGAAAACGTGCTCGAAGCGCGGGCGGTCAACATCTTCGGCAAGCAGGGCCGCATCGCCAAAGCGTGCGTCGAAGCGTCGTAAAGCCACCTAGCCTGTGAGCGCACCGCTCTCTCTGGCCACGCGCGCCCTGCGCGGTTTTCTCTGGAACGGCAGCGCTTCCGTTATCCAGCTCGGCGTCATGCTGGCGCTCTACAAGCTCTTGCCACTGGAGAAGCTAGGCCATTTTGAGTGGGCGCTAGCCCTAGTGATGCTCCTATCGCTGGTCGGCGACTTGGGTCTGGGCGCGGCCCTAGTCCAGCTACCGGACGCAGGCGAGGAGCACTTCGACACAGCCTTTTGGACTTGTTTAAGTTGGGGACTACTGCTCACCGCCACGGTCGTCGCCACAGCCTCTTGGCTAGCTCCTTTTTTGGGGGGCGAAGACCCGCACACCTTCGGCCGCGTCCTGCGCACGCTCTGTCTGGCGATCCCCTGCGCCTCATTAGCGGGCCTATTGCGGGCCAGATTGCAGCGCGACCTCGACTTTCGCGCCGTGGCCCTTTCCGAACTGGTTTCGGTCCTGACCTTCGGCCTTACAGTGACGCTGCTGCTTTTCTGGCGACCCGAATTGGGCGTCTTGATCCCAGTCCTCGGCTCGGTCGTGCGCGAGCTAGGTCTCTTCAGCAGCCTCGCCCTGTCGGCCCGCTGGCTGCCGCGCCTGCGCTTCCGGCTCCAAGCACTGCGCCAGATCCTTGGCTTTGCGCTGAATCTCACGGGTTCGCGCGTAGTGGCCCTGCTCAATACCAAGATCGCCTATTTCTTCATCTTCGTACCGCTGGGGGCCACGGCCCAAGCCTATTACAGCTTGGCCGAACGATTGACCTTGCAGCCTTTGACCAGGCTGGCTACGACCATCCAGCGCGTCTCCTTCCCAACCTTTTCGACGATCGTGGACGACGACTCGCTCCTGCGCCGTGGCTATTTGTCCTCGGTACAGGGCCTAGTGCTCGCGCTGGGTCCGGTCCTCGCGGGGATATTCGTCTTCGCGCCGGAGATTGCCGCCTTGGTCAACACCGAGCCGATGTGGATGGTGCTGCGCCTGTTGGCCGTCGCCACGCTTTTGAAAGTCGCCAGCACCCTAGTCGGCTCGATTTTCATGGCCAAAGGCAAGACCAACTGGTCTTTCTACTGGTCGCTCTTTAGCATGGGGGTGCTGATCCCGGCCCTGTACTTCTATGGCCTGCCGCGCGGCGTCGAAGGCGTGGCCAGCGTCATCGCGGCGTCGGCTTTGCTGTTTTTGCTGCTTTCGCAGTACCTCGTCAATCGCTTGATCGGCCTGCCTTTTGCAACCTATCTCGCCGCGCTCAGCCGTCCCGGTTTGGTGGTCGCCTTCGTCTTCACCGCTCTCCTGCTGGCCCGCCCCCTGCTGCCCTGGTCACCGCTCGCTGTGCTCGCCGCCGGTGCGGTCCTTGCCAGTGTCGCGACCTCAGCGGCTCTCTCGCTCTTTGCCCGCGACCTTTGCCGCACCTATTGGCAGAGCTTGCG
>JAPOYQ010000424.1:0-2051 GCA_026706505.1 Gemmatimonadota bacterium | reverse complement strand
TTTTAGGGAACTGCTCTAAAGGAGACTGCGCTATGAGCGAAATAAATACCAATGGACAAAATAGCCAGACTGGCACCCTGCGCCTCAAGACCGGCCTCGCCGAAATGCTCAAGGGCGGCGTCATCATGGACGTCGTCACCGCCGACCAAGCCAAGATCGCCGAAGACGCTGGGGCTACCTCGGTCATGGCGCTGGAAAGAGTGCCCGCCGACATCCGCGCTGAAGGCGGGGTATCGCGCATGTCGAGTATTGAGAAGCTGCGCCAGATCATGGAGTCCACCTCCATTCCGGTCATGGCCAAATGCCGCATTGGCCACTTTGCCGAAGCGCAGATGCTCCAGGCCCTCGGGATCGACTACATCGACGAAAGCGAGGTCCTGACGCCGGCCGACGAGCACTATCACGTCGATAAGTTCGCCTTTGAAGTGCCTTTCGTCTGCGGCTGCCGTAACCTCGGCGAAGCCCTGCGGCGGATTGGCGAAGGTGCGGCCATGATCCGCACCAAGGGCGAGGCAGGCTCGGGCAACATCGTCGAGGCCGTGCGCCACATGCGCTCAGTTACCGACGAGATCCGCCGGCTGACGATCCTGCGTCCCGAACAGCTAATGACCGCGGCCAAAGACCTAGGCGCACCGTATGAACTGGTCCGCTGGGTCGCCGAGCACGGCAAGCTGCCAGTGCCCAATTTTGCCGCCGGCGGCGTCGCCACGCCGGCCGATGCCTCGCTGATGATGCAGCTCGGCGCAGAAGCCATTTTCGTCGGCTCCGGGATCTTTAAGTCCGGCGATCCGGCCAATCGAGCCAAAGCCATCGTCGAGGCCACCACCCACTACGACGACCCAGAGGTCCTGATTCGCGTCTCCGAAAACCTCGGCGAGGCCATGGTCGGCATCAACATCGACACCCTCGAAGAGAAGGATAAACTGCAAACCCGCGGCTGGTAGGACGTCGCACAGATGCAAACGGAAAATGCCCCGTCTCTGCTCTGTCAGGGACGGGGTAATCTTGTGATATGATCGGAATTCTGGGATTACAGGGCGACTACGCGGCCCACGGCAAAATGCTCGACGCCTTGGCCATCGAATCTCGCGTGGTCAAAAAACCAGCGCAATTGTCCACGGTGGACGGCCTGATCTTCCCCGGCGGCGAGAGCACCACGCTAATCAAGCTCATGGACTCTTGGGAGTTCTGGGCACCGCTGCGGGACTTCGCCGCGGCCGGCAACCCCATTTTTGGCACCTGCGCCGGCATGATCCTGTTGGCCCAAGGCGTCTCCAATCCGTCGCAAAAGTCCCTCGGCCTAATCGACATCGACGTCGAGCGCAACAGCTACGGCCGCCAAGTCGATAGCTTCGAGGGGACGGGCGTTTGGGCGGCGGATGGGCAACCGCGATCATTGCCGATGATCTTCATCCGCGCGCCCCGCATCGCGCGGTTGGGCGACGGAGTCGCGGCGCTGGCGACCTGCGCCGACGATGTGGTCGTGGCGCGCCAAGGCCAAGTGCTCGTCGCCTCATTCCATCCCGAACTGACCAGCGATTTGAGCATACATCGCTATTTCGTCGATATGGTTGGGCGCTAGGAAATCAAAAGCAGCCGATGATGGTCGTTTGGTATTGAGAGACTTCTAAATCCTCATAGGAGGCAACCATGCGCCTCGCACTGACCTTATGCCTGCTCTTGCTCAGCCGTGCCTTGGCCGACACTCCGCTCACCATCGTCGAGCAAGGACAGAGTCAAGCCCGCGTCGGCGTCCACTCCGAAGCCGGCGAGTGGGAGCGCCGCGCTGCCAGCGACCTAGTGCATTATATCGAGGAAATGAGCGGTGCCCGCCTGCCGCTCATTGACCAGTCCGACACCCTGCGCCAAGCCCTAACTGAAACCACCCCACTCATTCTAGTAGGCCGAGCCGCCCTTGAAGCCGAGCCATCCCTAGAACCTCGCCTACAAGCCCTGCAAAAGCCCCGACCCATCCTGCGCAGCGACGCCATCATCGCCCAGCGCCAAAACAACCGCATCTACCTAGCTGGGACCAACGACGAATCGCACTA
>JAPOYQ010000372.1 GCA_026706505.1 Gemmatimonadota bacterium | reverse complement strand
CTTCGACGAGAACTTCGACCGTGCGGCCGATTTGCTGCTGGTTGATTTGGCGCGAGATCTCCTCTTGCAGGGCGATGATGTGCTGGAGGCGCTCGCCCTTGACGGCTTCGGGGACGTCGTCGGGCAGCTTCTTGTGGGCGTACGTGCCTTCGCGCTCTGAGTATTTGAACATAAAAGCCGAGTCGTAGCGAATCTCTTCCATTAGATCGCAAGTCTGGCGGAAGTCCGCATCGGTCTCGCCGCAAAAGCCGGTGATGATGTCGGTCGTCAGGGCGAGGTCGGGTAGGGCGGTGCGCAGCTTGTGCACGAGCTGTCGGTATTGATCGACGGTGTACCCGCGCTTCATGCGGGCGAGTTGTTCGTCCGAGCCGCTTTGCACCGGCAGGTGCAGGCTCGGGCACACCGGGCCGACCTCGGCCATAGCGTCGATCACGCGGTCGGTAAAATCGACCGGATAGGGCGAGGTGAAGCGCACTCGCTCAATGCCCTCGACTTGGCTGACCTGCCGCAAGAGATCGGCGAAATCCACGTTGTCGGCGCGGTAGGAATTAACGGTCTGGCCGAGTAAGGTGACTTCCTTGAACCCCTCGGCGGCGATGCGTTGGACTTGACGCACGATCGCGTCGGCGGGCACGCTGCGTTCTCGGCCGCGCACAAAGGGCACAATGCAGAAGGTGCAGAACTTGTCGCAGCCACGGATGATGGTCACCCAAGCGTTAGTGCCGGTTGTGCGTTGGGGATGGACGCCGCTGTAGTTCTCAGAGCGGTCGAGCCGCACGTCTAGGAGCGCGTCGTCGCTGGATTGGGCGAGAAGCTGGGGCAGGCGGCGGTAGGAATCCGGCCCCATGACCAAATCGACGAAAGGAGCGCGGTTCGGCAGGGTCTTGCTCAGGTGTTGGGCCATGCAGCCGAGGATGCCCAAGGTGAGGTTGGGGCGATGGGCGCGGAGGCCGTTGAGTTGGCTGACGCGGCCAATGACCCGCTCCTCGGCGTGCTCGCGCACTGCGCAGGTGTTGAGCAGGATGATGTCGGCCTGCTCGGCTTGCTCTGTAATCTGAAACCCGGCGTCAGAGAGGATGCTGGCGACCAACTCGCTGTCGGCCACGTTCATCTGGCAGCCGTAGGTCTCGATGTACACGCGGCGACCCGCCGGACCGGGGCGCGTTGCCACGGGCTGGTATTCGGTCGTCTCAAGGAGGGGCAAGTTCATCGGCGCACTCCAAAAGCTAGCTCTTCGCGGGCTTGCTCGATTTGCATGTCCACAAACTCGTTGGGCACGGCTGGGCCGGCGAAGAGTACCTTAACGTAGTTATCGCTCAAGCCGACTTGCAAGCCGGTGGCTGGGTCTGCACGCCCCTCGGCGAGGACTTGGAGCGAGCGGCCGACAAAGCGCCGGTGGAAGGCGAGTCGCTTGGCTGCGCCGAGGGCGATGAGTGCTTGGGCGCGCTCCTTTTTGACCGCGGCTTCTTGGTGTTCGGGCAGGCGCTCGGCCGGGGTATCTTCGCGCTGGGAGAAGGGAAAGACGTGGAGATACGTCAGCGGCAGATCGGCCAACAAGGAGCGGGTCTGGGCAAAATGCGCGCTGGTTTCCCCGGGGAAGCCGACCATGACGTCGGCACCAATAGCACAATCGGGGATGCGGCTGGCAATCCGCTCGATCCGCTCGGCGTAATAGGCACGAGTGTAGCGCCGCCCCATGCGCTTGAGAATGTGGTCGTCGCCGCTTTGCAAGGGCACGTGGAAGTGGCGGCATATCGCCGGGGAAGCCGCGGCTTGGTCGATCAGTGCGTCGGTGACGTAACCCGGCTCAATGGAATTGAGGCGAATGCGCTCTAGGCCGTCGATTTGCTCCAGTGCTGCGAGCAGTTCGACGAGGGCCTCGGGCTGGCCTTGGTCGAATCCGTAGCGGCCCGTGTGGACGCCGGTCAGGGCAAGTTCGCGGTAGCCGGCCGCGACCATGCGTTGGGCTTGGGCGATGACTTCGGCGGCGGGGCGGCTTGTGCTGTGCCCACGCACCGCCGGGATGATGCAATAGGTGCAGTGTTCATCGCAGCCATCTTGGATTTGCAGGCTGCCGCGCGTGCGGCCTTGGGGCACCGCGCCGTCAATGGCGAGAAATTGCTCCGTGCGCGGCCTCGTCGCCGAGGGCGCGGGGATTTCAGCGCCCGCTAGATGCGCTTCGAGCAGCTCGACGAGTTGGGCCTTCTGGCCATTGCCCACGACCAAGTCGGCACCGGCTGCGGTGAGGTCTGCTGGCCGCCGCTGGGCATAGCAGCCAGTGGCGACGATCTCTGCGCTTGGATTGCGCCGCCGGGCGCGGCGCACGGCCTTGCGCGAGTCCGCATCGCCGGCGCCAGTGACCGTGCAGGTATTGACCACGTACACGTCGGCCTCAGTGCCGAAGGGCACGACTGAATAGCCGCGCTCAGTCAGGCGATGGGCGAGGGCTTCTACTTCGTAGGCATTGAGCTTGCAACCCACGTTTTGCAGGGCCACGCGTGCGTTTTCGGATGTTGGAGTGCCCATAAGACGCGAAAGGGAAACGAGA
>JAPOYQ010000408.1 GCA_026706505.1 Gemmatimonadota bacterium | reverse complement strand
GAGGTTCATCACCAGGACGAGCATGGGCTATTTGCCCCTGCGGCTAAGACCTTCACGACCGATGTGGCATTCGACTCCAGCGATCCGGCCACGCTCGCGGCTCCACAGGGGGTTCGCCGCCGGCGTATTGATGATAGACTGCCCGGAGACGCAATGGGGAGGGTGCTGCACTCGCTCACCGACATGAACGGCGACGGCGTCGCCGACTTGGTGGTTTTCTCGCTGGAGATCAGGAGCATGTGGAGCGTACACTCCACCTACGAGGTCCATTCTGGCGCGCCAACAGCCGATGGCGGCACCGTATTCGCGCCCGATGCCGGCACCGCGATCCAGTCGGACGGCCTCCCGTTCGGGATCGGGCAGTACGACTTCGACCACGACGGCCAGATTGACATGATGTACACCACCATGAAGTTCGGCATCTTCAAGACTATCGGCATGATTGGCCGCGGGTTGCTGACTCGTTCCGTGTCGATGCATCTCGAGTTCTACCGCATGGAAGGCGGCCTCTACCCCGACAAACCGAACGCCACTCGCAAAATCAAAGGGCACGCCCCCGGCGTTTCAGGGGAAAAAGGCATTTTCCACCCGTCGGTGTTGATCGGGGATGTGAACGGCGACAGCCGCTCGGACCTGCTGGTGCAGAAGGGCCGGAAAGAACTGCACGTCTTTCTCGGCGTGCCGGGGCCGGACCTGTTCGCTCGGCGGCCTCAGAAGGTGGTGGTTGCCATGCCCAACGAGGAATACACTTGGTTGGTGGACCTCAACAAGGACGGCAAACAGGACATCCTCATGCACCACCCGTTCACGCTACGAGATGCTCACGGGGCCCGGAGACTGCCGCCGGGAACCGAGCCGCATCGGGTGACGATGCTGATCGCCCGTTAGCTTCAATCAATTTACCGGGCCGAGACTTCTAAGGCCGCACCACGCTCCCGTCGGCTCGACGATCCTCAGCCGCGTAAAAGGCGCGCACCTGGTCCCCGACCAACAGATTCTTCGCCTTCTCCTCGTCGATGTCGATTCCTAGCCCTGGCTGGTCGTTGGGATACATGTATCCCCCTTCCATGGTCGCGTGTCCGGGAAAAGCCTCCAGCTCTGCTGGGCTGAAACCGTTCTCCTCTTGGATCCCGAAGCTGTAGCTCGACATATCGAGATGCATGGCCGCCGCTTGGTTGACCGGATCGTTGTCTCCACCCTCCTGCCAAGCCGTCTGCACACCGTAAAACTCGCAGAGCGCGGCGATTTTGCGACAGGGAGTGATGCCGCCGCCTTTGGCCACCCGGATGCGAATGTAGTCGATGAGGCGCTCGCTGATCAGCGGCAGGTATTCGTGGACATTGGTGAATAGCTCGCCCATGGCCTGCGGCGTGGTGCATTGCTGGCGCATGAGCCGGTACCAGCCGATTTGCTCGGGCGCAAGGGCGTCTTCGAGGAAAAATAGCCGATAGGGTTCCAGCCGCTTGGCCAGTGCCACCGCGATTTGGGGTTTGAGATGCTCGTGGACGTCGTGGGTGAGCTTGGGGCCAAAACCCAGCTTGTTGCGCAGGTACTCGAACATCGCGGGAATAGCCTCTAGATAGGCTTCGTCGTCAAAGGCCGGTGCTGCGGACCAAGCATTGCGCGGCTTGAGGGCGTTTTCCACGAATCCGCCGCCGCCATAGCCGCCGAGTTGACAGCGGATTACCGGCCAACCCTCGTCAATGTAGCGCTGGATGTCGTCGGCGAGCGACTCGTGGTCGCCGCCGCCGGCGTGGGCGTAGCAGGGGACCGCCGCGCGGCAGGCTCCGCCCAGCAGTTCGTACACGGGCATCCCGGCTTCCTTGCCCTTGATGTCCCACAGGGCCATGTCGATGCCGCCCAGCGCGGCGTTGAGGATGGAGCCGCTGCGCCAGTAACCGCTGTTGTACACGCACTGCCAGATGTCTTCGATGCGACTGGCCTCGCGGCCAATCAGCAGCGGCCCCAAGCTCTCTTCGAGGGCCGTGGCGACAGTGGCGGCGTGATTGTGCTCGCTGGCCGAGCCGATGCCGTAGAGGCCGGGCTGGTCGGTGATGATTTTGACGATGACCCAAGTGCCGTTCTGGCGGGTGCGGATGCAGCGGACTTCTTTGATCTTGGCCATTGGCCTCCTCCTTGCGCGAGTTTGAGATTAGAGCGCCAAAACGGCGTTCTGTGGGGCGGTTCCCCAGTGCCTAGGGAGAGGCATCAGCCTCAACGCCCTGAAGAAGTAGCAGCGACCGGGGTAGGCGATATCGAGCGTTGTGAAATATAAAATGCTATCAGTAGGCTACCGAGATCAGGTAGTTCTCGCTGCGGGTAAGCGCGTCGCCCTCGGCCGTAACGCGAAGAATGTAGATACCGGGTGCGACCGTGCGACCGTGGCTGTCGCGCCCGTCCCAGTGATAGGTCTGGTGACCGGCTGTGGTGGCTGCGTCGCTGATGAGGGCGATCCGGCGGCCAGTCAAGGTATAGACGCCGAGGATGACCGGTCGAGGATCGAGCATTTTGAATAGGTCGAGGTCAATTTGCAATCGGTCTGAAATCCCGTCGCC
>JAPOYQ010000663.1 GCA_026706505.1 Gemmatimonadota bacterium | reverse complement strand
GGTGTCGCCGGGGAACAGACCCGGCCTCAAAAAATGCGGCAACAAGCTGAAACTTAATTAAAAGAACAATTGACAAAAATCTTCGAGAAATGACCCATTGACATGCAAACCTATTTCGCGCATAGTTCAACACTAGGCCACTCAGTTCCAACCATTGCTGAGGAGATGCCATGCTTAAGAATACAGTATCCTCAAGACAGGTCATCTTAATTGGGCTTGGAGTCCTGTCCCTCTGCCGTTGGGCGCTGGCGCTGGAGACGGTGAGTCTTGGCGAGAACGGCTCCCTCAACTGGCGCGGTGAAGGTTCGTCCTCGGTGGAGACTATCGAGCCTCAGTACCGATCCCTTTTCCAAGACGACGATGTGCCGGGCGTGGAACTGGATGTGGGAAACTCGCCCGGCAATTTGGTCGAGTTTGACAACGACGAATTCCCCGGTAGTATCCATCCGCTGCGCATTCCAGATGGCGAGAATATCGCCAATACCGCCCTGAAACGCGGGGGGGGTATAACCGCACCCAATGTCTTTGACTTGGGCGGCTTCGCCGCCGGCATTTTTGACGCCAAGGACCTAGAGCTCACCTTGGAGGAACTCATCGAAACGAAGGATGGCGGCGAACTAAAAGCGTTCGAACGCAAGAATTACAATGCCTTGGGAACCCTAATATTCATCGATTTGGGGGGACTCTTTGGGGTAAATCGCGTTCGCTTCTATCCCCGCAATACGGTTTTCCCCTCGCCTACCACCCCATTCCAAAACGATTTTTTGCGGGCCTTTGAACTGTTCACCAACGACGGCAGCCAGACCGAAGGAGGCAATCGCATCTGGGAGCCACTGCTCCTGGAACCCGATAACGTGAATCCAGTTGTCGATGTAGTCATGGATCCACCGCGCCCTGTCAAAGCCCTGCGCTTGCGGGCGACGACCACGGTCAACTACGAGATCGACGAGTTTGAGGTATTCGGTACGGGCTTTTTGTCCAACGCCGAGTATATTTCACCTATTTTCGACGCGGGCCAACCAGCGGTGTGGAACGTACTCCGCTGGCAGGAAGAAGCAATTGGCGATCCGGCCTTTTCCAATATCCAGATTCGCACCCGCACAGGTAGGGATACCAACCCACTTGTCTTTACTCGTCTGCTCTACGGCCAGCGCAATCCCACAGAAATTTCGCTCTCGGTAAATAACCCGGGACAGGAAATGGATTTGGCAGAGTACAAATCACTGCCGCTCGACGACGAATTGGGCCGCCGATGGGAGCACGGACCGGTTCGGGAAGATCTAGTCAACTGGAGTCCGTTCAGCACGCCGTTTCCCGCCAGTGCAGCCAACGATACGGCGGGTTCACCTATTACCTCACCCGGGCCGCGGCGCTATTTTCAGTTTCGAGTACTTTTCAACAGCAGCGATCTGGATGCAGGGCGGGTGCTCAAGAACTTGAGTTTTGACGTGCTGGCACCCCCGCTAGCCGATGCCGTTATCGGCGAAATTTTTCCCCGGGATGTACCGGTTTCCCAGAGTACGTCCTTCACCTATGCCCTGCGCACCGTGGCTCAGTCCGAAGGCTTGCTCGGTTTTGACACAGTGGAGATTTCCACAGCCGGCCAAGTGGAGAGCATCGACGAGATAGAAATGAAGGATTCCAGCGGCCAAATCATCGCTGAGCGGGCTTTTTCTGGTCTAGATGATTTGTCTACTGAGGGAGGGTTCCAGATCGTCTCGGTATCCCCAGCCAGTTTTTCGGTGCGTCTGCCGCCGGTGCAAGAAGATAATATTGTGATTCTCCTCCGCTTCCAGACCGGAGTTTTGACCTACAGCACAAACTTCACTGGTTCGGTCCAGCTCTCCACCGAACCAGGAGCCTCGCAGGCCATTATTTCGGGCGATGCCGTTTTGTTGGGTGAAGGGGACGAGGCCGACTTATCCGGTACCACCGTGCTGAGTCCCTCGGTACTCGAAAAGACCCAACTGCTCGACCAGATATTTATCGAACCTAATATCTTTAGCCCCAACGGAGACGGAGCTAATGATGTGATGGGGATGAGCTACAATCTGCTATCCCTGAGTATCGTCCGACCTGTGGCAATTGGGATATACGATCTAAGCGGACGACAGATCCGGGTCATCCACGACGGTCCCGAGGCCAATGGGCAGTACACGAACAAGACCTGGGACGGCCGCAATGAGCATGGGCAGCTAGTGCCGCCGGGACTTTACGTGGTGCACATCAGAGTCAAGGGAGACGCCAAGGTCGAGGAAAAGGCCCACATTGTCGGAGTGGCCTACTAATTCTTACCTATTAACTGTCTACTCCGAACCAACAAGGAGCGAGTTATGGCAAACATAATGTTGCTCTGTTTTTGCGGCGTCTTGCTGGGTGCTGCGCCCGTGTTGGGGGGGACGGAATACCGCTTAGGTGGGGCCGATGGCAACCCTTGGCAGGCCATCCTAACCGGAGAAAGCATCTACCAAGCCTTTGCTGCCGACGGCCAAGTTGAGCGTCAGGTGTCGGTGGGGGTTTCGCCGTTTGGCGCAGGGGCCGATACCTTGATCGACTTTTC
>JAPOYQ010000711.1 GCA_026706505.1 Gemmatimonadota bacterium | reverse complement strand
GCGCTCGGCGTCGATACCGCTGCGGCGGCCTGCCGCCACGGTCAGGCCGCGGAGCTCTACGTGGCTGACGTTCTGCAGCGTCAGCAGTGGCTCGCTCACCTCCGATACCGCGGTCTCCGCCTCGGATAGCTCGCCCGGAGGCCAGAAGTAGAGGATGCCGCTGGTCTGGTCCACGTAGTACTCGCCGGGTTGGTCGAGCTCCTCCAGGACATTGAGGAAGTAGAACCGCTGCCCCGGGGTGAAGTGGTGGTTGCCGTGGGGTGGGGCGGTTTCCACTAAGCGATTTTCGGGATCGAGACGGCTGACCCGCTCGTAGGAGTTGGCCCAGTCATAGCCCCAATACCCGTGCACCCAGATGTCGTCGGCCGGTGCCCAGCGGCTCGGCCGCTCCCCTTCGTAGGTGAACCCGCCGGTCAGATCCCCCGCTTCCTGGCCCCACGGGTTGGACATCGGCTTGGTGAAGCCGGTGATTGCGGCGAACTGCCCGGCATTGGGCCACTGGGCCACGGTCATGGGCAGGTCGTTGAAGAAGAGCTCCAGATGCGCTGGTCCCGTATCGCGGCCGAACCCGCGCGAGACAAAGGTGCCAAGGTCTGTCACACCTTGGGCGGTTAGGTCGATTTGCACGACGTGCTCCTTCGCCGCCCCGGCCAGACGGGCTCGGACCGCGGGATCGGTCACGGGCGTCCACGCCGCCGGGTCGAGTTGCCGACCGCCTAGGAGGCGCACTGTCTCGCCCTCGGCAGGGCAATACACGATGGGGGCTGTGGCCGTGCCCGAGTCCTCCGGGCCGAAGCGCACGCCGCGTGCCAGTGCGTGAACTCCGTTGCGGACCCGGATCTTCAGACCACTGGTGGGTAGGCCGGAGGTCGCCTTCAGTTCCCGGACCGCATCGCGGGCGTCTTCGAGCGTGGCGAAGGGCTGGCCGTCATTAAGCTCTGCCATGTCACTCTCCTCAACGCTCAGTTCACCACGTTGATCGGCGCGCCGTCCTGAAAGGCCCGCACGTTTTCTGCCGTCATCTGCATCAGGCGCTTGCGCGCCTCTAGCGTGGCCCAAGCCATGTGCGGCGTGATGAGCAGATTAGGTGCCTGCAAGAGCGGGTTGCCGCTGGTGATCGGCTCGACGGAAGCCACGTCCGTTGCTGCCGCCCGGGGCTTGCCGGCGCGCAGTGCTTCCAAAAGGGCCCGCTCATTGACGAGTGCGCCGCGCGACGTGTTGATGAACAGCGCCCCCTCCTTCATGGTCGCCAACAACTTGGCGTTGACAAAGCCAGTGTTGTCGGGCGTCTGCGGGCAGTGCAAGCTGACCACGTCGGCTCCGGCAAAAATCTCCTCCGTACTCTTAAGGGCAAACGGCGCATACCCCGGCGGGTCCTTTGGCGACGGCGCATACGCCCAGACTTCCATGCCAAAAGCATGGGCCAATTCGCCGACGCGCTGGCCGATGCGCCCAAAGCCCACGAGGCCGATAATTTTCCCGGCCAGTTCCGTCAGCGGCGTCTCCCAGAAACACCAATGGCCCGATTCAGCCCAGCCGCCGCGATGGACCGCAGCGTCGTGGCGACCGACGTGGTGGCACAGCTCCAGCAGCAGCGCCATGGTGTATTGGGCGACCGAGTCGGTGCCGTACACTGGAATGTTTGATACGGGGATGGCGCGGGCGCGCGCAGCTTCCACATCGACGACGTTGTACCCAGTGGCCGTAACCGATACGAAGCGCAGGTTGGATAGTTGGGCAAACGTCTCGGCTGTCAGTGGCACCTTGTTGGTCAAAATCACGTCGGCGTCCGCAGCTCGCTCCAAGATCAGGTCGTCAGGAGTTTTGTCGTACACTGCAAACTCGCCTAGCGCCGAGACTGGATCCCAGGGGTTGTCGCCGGGGTTTAGGGTGTGTCCGTCTAGTACTGTAATTTTCATGGGATTCCTTTTGTTTGTAGAGCTATTTCTGTAGCTGACCCACGTCCCGCACGGCCCCGTGCGCCGCGCTCGTCGTCAGTGCGGCATACGCCTGTAGCGATTGGGGGATGTGGCGTTGGCGGTTGCGGGGGCGATAGGCGTTTATTTTTTGACGGCGCGTAGACAGTTCGGCGTCTGCGATTAGCACGTCGATTTTGCGATTGGGAATGTCGATGCGAATCCGGTCGCCGGTTTCCACCAAGGCTAATGCCCCGCCCTCGGCCGCCTCCGGCGAGACGTGGCCAATCGACAGCCCGGAGGTGCCGCCGGAAAAGCGGCCATCGGTCAGCAGCGCACAGGTCTTGCCCAGTCCCATGGACTTGATGTACGACGTTGGATAGAGCATCTCCTGCATCCCCGGCCCGCCCTTGGGGCCCTCGTAGCGGATTACTACCACGTCGCCGTCGCGGACTTTGCCGCCGAGGATGCCCTCGCATGCTTCGTCCTGCGACTCGAAGATTTGGGCCGTCCCTTCAAACACCCAGATCGACTCATCGACGCCAGCCGTCTTGAGGATGCAGCCCTCCTCGGCGATGTTGCCGAAAAGCACGGCCAGCCCGCCGTCCTGCGAATAGGCGTGCGCGACCGAGCGGATGCAGCCCGT
>JAPOYQ010000170.1 GCA_026706505.1 Gemmatimonadota bacterium | reverse complement strand
GCATTGGCCGCTGGTGAGGGGTTGACAGTATTGACGACCGCCCACCGCGGGCAGATCGGGACAATCGAGGTAGATCCCGCCACTTTTACCCCAAATGGCGACGGCATCAACGACACGGCTGTCTTTTCGTTTGCCGTACTCAAAGTCAATATAGCCCGGCAAGTAACGGTGTATTTATACGACTTGGCAGGCAGGCAAGTAAGGCGTCTTTCTGAGAAGCGCAATCTGGCGAACGGGCTGTATCGCCTTGTCTGGGACGGGCGGGACGAAGGGGGAACTTTAGTGCCCCCTGGCCTTTATCTCGCCCATATCGAGGTAGATGACGACGCGGGGGATGACAATTCGGCTGCTCGCCTAGTTGGGGTGGCGTATTGACTTTTGCGATCCGCTGACGGTCGTACAGCGACCGTCGGAAGCTTTAAGGCGGACCAAGTCTGTTCCTCATTGCTCATCGCTCCGCTACTCATACAACTCCACTGCGGTTTCACCTCGGGCAAAGCGCTGCGCCGTCTGCACTGCCGACTGACTGCCCGTATTGCGCCGCACATCCGTAGCCCAGCGAGCCAACCCTACCAGCAACTGTCCTCGCGCCGGATGATCGGCGCAACGGCTCCACTCCTCGCTGACCGTGCGCAAGCCGTTCAGCAAATGCCAGCCATTGTCGTCCTTGAGGATGGTCTGGCCCAATTCGCGCAGCAGACAGTCTCCGTCAAAGCCTCGGTGCAAGTACTCGCGCACCAAGCGGCCCACCTCGCGGATTTGGATGGTCTCAATCGCCTCGATCACCTCGGCTAGGGCCTCGTCTTGGCCAGTGGACGCCTCTTGCGGGGCCGGATGTGCTCTCAGGGGCCGGGGCGTGATGTTGAGCCAGCGGTTTTCGAAGAATTGCCAAGCCGCGTGGTACAGGGCTCGGGCCGCTACTTGGTCGCCGGCGAAGCGCCGGACCGTGCGCACGGACGCGGCTAGGATCATTTCGTGATTCAAATCGAACCAACCGGGGCTCATATTCACCGGCGTGCGGGCCATGCGGTCGGCCGCCAACAGCACCATGGTGGAAACCACCTGCTCAATATCGGCTCCCGCTTCCAGCACTCGGGTCACTGCGCCAAAGGTCTCTTCTATATCGCCGCTGACCAAGCCGGCAGCCAACAGATCCGAGTCGAAATCCCCCGAACCGGACGCGTACTGGGCGATCACCGGCTCCACCTCGGCGAACAAGTCTATGGCCTCCCGACGGGCCTCTTGCGGGGCCGGCCGATTGCGGCCCAGCATTTTGGCGGCCAGATTGCACACTAGGAGTTGGGAGCGGTCCCAGCCGAATTCCTCCAGCAACTCGGCTAGATAGCCCAAGTGGATCAGCGTTTCGGTCATGCCCAGCAGATAAGGCTCGACCGCGCACTCGTACAACAGCGGTACAATGCGGTCGTCGCAGTCGCCCAAATGCCGAGCGGTTACTAGGCATTTCTCAATGCCTTCCCAGGTTTTGTCGGCGCTGAAGACGTGGATCCAGCGGGCTAGTTTGTCCCAGTTTACTGGCTGCGGCAGTGGGTGGATTTGGGGGCGGTCTCCGGCCCGGCCGGCGGCCCCTGAAGCCGCCATCATGAGTGGGATGAGGCGGTCGGCCGGCTCGTACAGGCGGGCTACCTTTACGCCGTTGACCAGCAGGGCTACATCGCGGCCTCCGTCTGGGCCTCGTTCGGTGGCGATAAAGCGGCCCATGTGTTCCATCAGCAGGTGCAGCGTCTCACCCTCAGAGACCCCCCGAGCTAGCAGAATGGCGATGGCTTTGGACAAGGTCCAATTGTCGCCGCTGAGCAGCCCTTCCTTCAGGAGCAGGAAGTGGGCGTCCCCGCGCTTGGAGTTGGCTCCGGCCACATCGATGAATACCTGACCGTCGCGCTCTTTCACTGGATAGGTGTCCAGATCGTCGCAGCCGCCGGTGAAGCAACCGCCGCCCCGCATGTCGTAGCTCCAGCCGTGCCAGTCGCAGGTGAGCACGCCATTGCGCACCCGGCCCCGAGTGAGGGGGTACCCCATGTGCGGACATTGGTTGTCCGTGGCGTACAAGGTGCCTTGGTGGCGAAATAGAGCTACGCTGCGGCCCTCGATCCGCACTGCCTTGGGCCGCCCTTCCTCCACTTCGTCGGCGCGGGCTACTGGTACAAAAGTACTCGCTTGTTCGGACATGGTTTTCTCCTTAGTCCTCGAAGATATCTACGGCTGTGTGGCCTTGGGCAAAGCGCAGAGCCGCGCGCGCGGCCGAGCCACTGTCTTTGTTGGTGCGCACATCTGTGGCAAAGCGAGCTAGCCCCGCCAGGATCTGCAGCCGGGCCGGGTGGTCGCTTGTGGCAAAACGTTCCCACTCCGCGAAAACGGTCCCCAGCGAGGGAAGTAGCTGATGGGCTGTGTCATCCCACAGGATGGCCCGGCCCATAGCTTCTATCAGGGGTTCTCCTGGATGATCGGCTAGTCCGTAGGCCAAGACGCGGGGGCCTACCTCTTGGACATTGAGCGTCTGGATGGCCTCCACAATGGACGCCGGATCCTCTGTGGTCGCCGAAGCAGTTAGA
>JAPOYQ010000935.1 GCA_026706505.1 Gemmatimonadota bacterium | reverse complement strand
CGACCGCGAAAAAAAGGGCCTCGCCCACTACCTGCGCAGTGGCGGCCTGCTCTTCGCCGAGGACATCCTGCCCCTCGGAGCAAATCTTCGCCGTAGTCGAGGCGGTGCCGGCATAGCGGGTACCGCCTTCGACCAGCAATTCAAGACCCTGCTCAAAGACCCGCAAGTCCTCGGCAGTAAGGGAAGGGACTGGCGCAAGCTGCCCAAGAACGATCCGCTCTATTCAGCCTATTTCGACTTCTCCGACGGACCACCCCTAAGCGGCATCAACCAAGGCAACGTGTCTGCCTTAGAAGCTATCGAGATCAAAGGCCGGACCGCGGTTATCTTCAGCGATCTCAACATTAGCTGGTTCTGGGCCAGTCACAACGCCGCAGGCCGCAATCGCAGCCTGCAATTTGGCACCAACCTCGTGGTCTTTGCACTGATTCAAAAACACGCCGGCCGACCACTGCCTGTCAGGCGCTGATATGAACACTGCTGCGGTGCACTCCGCCCAGATTCGCGCCGACCTCCTGCTCCTGCTCACGGCCCTTATCTGGGGCTTTGCCTTCGTCGCCCAACGCGTCGGCATGGAGCACGTCGGCCCCTTCTTCTTCAATGGCGTGCGCTTCGCCCTCGGCTGCTTGCCGCTTTTGCCTTTCGTCCTGCGCACCACCGCCACGCCGCTCGCATCCCGCCTCCGTCACGCTCTCCCAGGTGGCCTACTCGCCGGGCTTTTTCTCTTTACCGCCGCGTCCCTGCAACAGGTCGGCATCGTCTACACTACGGCCGGCAAGGCGGGGTTCATCACCGGGCTATACGTGATTCTGGTACCAATCCTCGGTCTCTTGCTACGGCATCGCAGTCGCCGCAGCACTTGGACCGGCGCTCTGGTGGCGACCAGCGGCCTGTACCTGCTGAGCGTGGAGCCGCCATTGGCCATTGCCCGCGGCGACGCCCTCGTGCTCGTAAGCGCGCTCTTTTGGGCCGGGCACGTGCTGGTCATCGGCAGCCTCTCGCGTCAACTCGATTGGGCGATGCTGGCTTTTTTGCAATTCTTCGTCTGTGCGCTGCTCAGCACAGTCGTCGCCGTCGGCACCGAACACATCGCCCTGCAACCGCTCGTCGATGCGGCCGTGCCCGTGTTTTACGGAGGCGTCATGTCGGTGGGCGTGGCCTATACCCTGCAGGTAGTGGCTCAGCGGCGAGCGGCCCCCGGGCACGCGGCCATCATCCTCAGTCTGGAGACGGTTTTCGCCGCGTTGGGAGGGTGGTTTTTGCTGGACGAGGAAATGCCCTTGCGCGGGCTGGTCGGGTGTGGGCTGATGTTTGCGGGGATGCTGATCTCGCAGGTGGGACTGGAGCGGCGATCTAAAGCATAAACCATTGCTCCCCTAAGAGGGCCGCTCTATACTATGCTGTTCAAGGTCGGCAATTCACGCTAAACTCCCCACCCAGAGAAAGGACCAAAATGTCGGACAACGCACCCAAGGGCACACTAACCAACCCATTTGCCCTCAGCAGTGACGACGGCTACACCTGGCTCAAAGGCAACCTCCACTCGCACACGACCAATTCCGACGGCAAGGCCGCGCCGCAAGAGCGGCTCGACGGCTATGTCGGCCAAGGCTATGACTTCCTCTGCCTATCCGACCACCACAAAATCACCTTTACCGATACCGTACAGGCCCCAAGCGACTTCGTGCTCGTCCAAGGGGCCGAACTGCATCCGGACAATCCCTTCGGCGGCCAGCGGCACCACTTCGTCTGCATCAATATTCACGAGGACATGAACGCCGAGAAGATGCCTCCCCAGCACGTCATCGACGAGGTCCGCCGCCAAGGCGGTGCGGTCTGGCTGGCCCATCCCCATTGGAGTTCGGTCAACATCCTGCGCGACGCGGTGCCGCTTTCAGGGTTCGCCGGCATTGAGGTCTTCAATACCACCTGCCGCTGCGCCGGACGCGGCGAGTCGAGCGTGCATTGGGACGACTGGATGGACCTAGAGGACCGTCTCTACCCCGCGCTGGCCAACGACGATTCGCACGCCCTCGAAGCCGACCAGCGCGACACGTACCAAGGCTGGACTTGGGTCCGCGTCAAAGAGCGCACCGCCGACGCAGTCGTCGCCGCCCTAGTCGCGGGCGCTTCGTATGGCAGCACCGGCCCCGCAATCCACGACATCCAGCTCCGCCGCACCGACCGCGAAGGCGACGAGCGCACCCAAGTCGAAGCCACAGTGTCCTGCTCGCCGGCGCGGCGCATCGTCGCGGTGTCCGACTCTTTCGGCACTGAGTACCATCAGCACGGTGCCCTCTTTGAAAACGCGACCTTTGCGCTCAGGGCCAATGCCCGCTGGGTGCGCTTCGAGATCGTCGACGAGCGTGGCCGAAAGGCGTGGTCCAATCCGTTTGACCTGACCGCACTCGAACGGGCCTAATCGGGTCTATTTCTGCGTCGGCACGCGGCGCGACCAATCTTGGCCGTCAACCCGGCGTTGCTGTTCAAGGGCCATTTGCTGGGCCTTGTCGTAGTAGTGGGGATTGTTCGACAAGGGATGGTTGGCGCGGATCGCCCCTTCGGGAAAGA
>JAPOYQ010000159.1:1397-2575 GCA_026706505.1 Gemmatimonadota bacterium | reverse complement strand
GTGAATTCGTCCTTCAGGGCTTCGTAGCCGGCTAACAATAGTCGGCAGTAGGGTCACCAATGGCCGCGATAGAACAGCACTACTGCGAAAGGGGTAGCAATGTCGTCCGGCAGGGTGACTGAGGAGCCGTCCTCAATGTTCAGGGTCAGTTGCGGGAATGAATCGCCCCCTACGAGTTTTTCGGCCATGGTGGCGTTTCTCCTTGGATGGCAGGGTTGCCCCATTCTTGGTGATTGGCAAGTTCAGCGCACACAGTGCGCCAGCGTCCGTAGGCTTTCATTGATTAGGAGCTGGCGCGTCTTCCTCAGTGTCATTGCGCTCATCGATCAGTTGTTGCTGTAGTGAAGCAAGTGAGCCAATCAGTGCAAGATCATGCACACCGTCAAGCACACTCCAAGCCCGGGCGTCCATCCCGTCCTCGAAGATCGCGCAGAGCGCGTAGGCCACCACCTGATTGTCCTTGAGGTCCGAGCGCAGAGCCTCCGTCGCCTCCAGCAACTCCTCATTCAGGAACCCCGCACTGCGATCGAAGTTGACGAGCTTCAGCGCCGCTCTCCCCAGTAGCTTCGCCCCTGATCAGAAATCTCCCACAACCCTTTCTGTTTAACCGGTTTCAACAGCCCCTCCCTTCGCATCTTTGAAGCTTCGAATTCAGCGGCCTTCTCCCAGCGAACCGAGCCGTCCTTATGCGTTTCTCTGTCGTAGTCTCCAAGACGCGAAGCCATCACCTTCGTCAACTCGTGTAGGACCTGTCGGCGTGTGGCGCTGCCGTCCATTTCGATGAGCACTTGGAGAATGGGGTGCCTAAAGTCGCCATCTGGAGTTTTGCCCCCTTGCCGTGATTTCGAAAATGCAGCGTGAGGTGTCGAAGGAATCGGCGAATCAGGCAACGGCTCTTCCCGGTGACCATGAATTTGCCAATTGGCCCCGGTTGCGGCTTTCGTCAGAAAGCGATTCACGTCGTCTTCACGTGGCTCGACGCCGCACCTTGCCTTTACCCGTTCTCTGAGCAGGTCGTAAAGCACCTGGTGTGGCTCGTTCAACAGTCCGCGCCAGCAGTCAGGCAACGCCCGATTCGCGCGTTCAAGAGCTTGATTCCTATTGAATGCATCATGTGCGTGAATTGGCGCTTTGCCGGAAACAACCGCTTCCTTTCCTAAGTGTAATGTCAGGAATTT
>JAPOYQ010000159.1:0-1387 GCA_026706505.1 Gemmatimonadota bacterium | reverse complement strand
GGCTGGGTAAGCTCTCGTCGTCATCCAGCGTAAGTCGGTGAAAACACCGCTCTTCCCAAGTGCCCGGTCCTATACCGAAATAAAACTCCCATAGCTTGCCGTCTGTTAGCACAAGTATGGGGATGTCCCTGTTCGGCGCATAGTCAAATAGTTGTTTGCGGGATGCTGGATCTTCGGCTTTGCCTTTCCGCTTCGCTTCGATGAACACATTCGGTTGGTCGTAGCGGAAAAGCGCGTAGTCGACAGATCCGGTGGCTACCCGATGCTCTGTCTTCAATTGCTCGTTGTCATCCGTGTTCCAGCCCAAGGCGCGCAGAATGGGCACGATCACTGCCTGCTTGACATCTGCCTCACTCGCCAGATTACCAGTGCGCAAGCGGTGTATCGCATCTCTGAGCTGTTGCTCAATAGCCGCCGACTCAATCGCCTCACTCAACCTTGGTCCCCCGGCTGACCAGTTCATGGCGAACGATGCGCCAGCGTCCGTCGATGCGGCGCATGTCGGACTTGTAGGTGGCCCAGAGCGTCAAGGTGCTGCCTTCCGGCTCCTTCAGGTAGTGCAACGCCTGCACGTCGGTGCGGCAGTGGGCGTTGTCGCCGTCCACGCTGGCGAGCTGCGGGCCGAGCATGTGCTGGGTGGGACCGAAGCGCTCCAAGGCGTTCTTGACGTAGGCCAACCAAGCTTCCGCACCGTGCACGGTCTCGTCGCCGAAGCCGAACACCTCCACATCGTCGGCGAAGCAGGAGCGATACAGGTCGAAATCCCGTTCATCGACGCCGGCGGCGTAGCTGAGCATCACGTCCTGCAGCGCAATGCGGTCGAGGGCTAGATCCTGGGCCATGGTGTTCTCCCCGGTAAGTGACTGTTTCGAGCGCGGCAGCGAAGGGGAGCGGGCACGCCACTCCCCTCGCTGCGCCTGAGCGCGGGCCTTAGCCCGCCGCGGCGTTGTAGCCCATGATGGCCTTGACTTCGAGGAACTCCTCAAAGCCGTGGCTGCCCCACTCGCGGCCGTTGCCGGACTGCTTGTAGCCGCCAAAGGGCGCCAATTGGTCCACCGGCGCGCCGTTCAGGTGCACGTTGCCGGAACGAATCTGCCGGGCGATTGCCTTGGCTCGTTCCGGGTCTCCCGAGGAGATGTATCCGGACAGGCCATAGACCGTGTCGTTGGCGATGCGCACCGCGTCCTCGTCGTCCTCGTAGCCGATCAACGACAGCACCGGCCCGAAGATCTCCTCCCGGGCGATGGTCATGTCGTTGGTGACGTGGGAGAAGACCGTCGGCTTGACGTAGTAGCCTTGGTTCAGGCCGTCGGGCCGGCCGGGGCCGCCGGTCTCCAGCTTGGCGCCTTCCTCGATGCCCTTTTCGATGAGGCCTTGGATCTTGTTG
>JAPOYQ010000823.1:586-2577 GCA_026706505.1 Gemmatimonadota bacterium | reverse complement strand
CCCAACCTTATGTCCTAACGACGCTAATGCCAGGGCGAGGTTCACCGCAACCGTCGATTTCCCGACCCCGCCTTTGCCGCTGGCCACGGCCAGAATACGCCGCACACCAGGAATATCCGCTCGCTCTCGCACGGCTTGGTTGCCCGCCTTGCCACCCTGGTCTGGTTGTCCGGCTTGGGCGGGGAACGCATGAATATGGACGTGCACGATCTCGGGTAAGGTCGTCAATTCTTGCGTTATACGTCCACGCAGGTGTCGAAGCACATCTTCTTTGATACTGCTTGCTCGAATATGCACCACCGCACTGTCTGCCTGGACTTGGACCTTACCAACGAGTCCTAACGTCACAATATCCCGCTGTGAGCCTGGATATTGAATCTGCCTGAGTCGCTCAGTGATACGAGTGTGGATATCAGGGGTGTTGTGTTCGTCCACTCGGTCCTCTCTTCAGCATCAAATTTGCTGTCGATTTCTCCTTAATACATGAGCGACGGCGAAATACGTACAAATGTAGACTTGTAAAGTCTTCATTATCAAGCCCAGGTGATCCATTCAAGAATGGTCGTGTTGCGCTTTAGAAAGGCCACGCATACGGAATGCAAATCATTGACGCAATGAACAGCAGGACCTTGAGCGAAATACCGATCTTCGCGAAATCCAGGAAACGATATCCACCCGCTCTATAGACCATAAGGTTGGTTTGGTACCCAAGTGGAGAGGTAAAGCCCGATGACGCGGCGACAGTTACGGCAATCGCAAACGGTCTGGCATCAACCTCGGACTGAAGCGCGGCCTCACGGGCGATGGGAAAGACGAGCACGACATTCGACATATCGCCCGCCCTAACGGTCGAACGAGCCGACGATGAAGACGGCTCCGCTGAAGAGGTCAACGCCCATGGCAAACGCGCCGAGCCTTTTCAGGTAGCGTCTTCTTTTTCTTTCTTTTGGGGTGGCAGGGCGGGCGTCTCCGGGGGGATGGCTGAGACGCTCCTGAGTAAAATATACGGATCGCCACCAATACCCATTCCCCGCGTAATACCCATCGTTCCGTACTGATAGCCGATCAACGTCCCGGTAAACCAGTACGACTCGCCCTTGAGGGGGATATCCTTCACAAGAGCCCGGTCCGCATAGAACAGGAGTATCCGGTCCATGATACTCGCCTTCATGGAAACGGCACCATTACCGACAACCAAGGTCGGAAGCATCGTCATCCCATAGTATTCCACGTACTCAACCTCACCCGTCTGCCTATCTCGTATAAAATAGCGTTGTTTGTCTCGATCTGGGAAACGTCGGAAGCCGCCTGTCACGGTGATCTCTTGTCCGACTTTTTGGTTTGCGAAAAAGCGGACAAATGCATCAGCCCGCGCCTCCGCGCTGGGGTAGAAGAACGCCGTTCCAACGAAGAGAGGGAGCCAGAGCGTCGCCGAGCGACATACCCGCATCGTCTTCTCCTCTTGCCAGAAGCTTACCGTCCGCAGTCTATGTAATTTCCAGACAAAAGAAAAGGATTGCTGCCCTTGCCGCTCTCTTGCCGTCCCGCTCCTTTCAGGCCACAATAAGTGAGGATGTGCAGGAGGGTGTAATGCGGCGACACTGGCGTGCAAAACTGACCCCTTTTCAGCAGCGAATCTTTGACCGGAGCACTGCGGTCACAACGATTGAATTTGACCCAACTACACAACTTCGAGCGGCGGTCAAAGCCCTGCCCGCCGCCCTCGAGGCAGAAGAGCAAACCCGTGTCGCAGCGCTCTCCCAAACCATTGTCAATCACATCTGCCGGCAGCTCAGGGTCCGCACGGTCCAGGTTCGCGTGCACGGCACCCGTCCGTCGAACCAACAGGGGGAACTCCACGGGCTCTACACGCAATACAGCGGAGGCAGTAAAAATGATTCGATCCAGGTCTGGATGCGAACCGCAAAACGAAAACAAACTGTTGCCTTCCGAACCTTTCTTAGAACCCTGTTACATGAGGTCTGTCATCA
>JAPOYQ010000823.1:0-576 GCA_026706505.1 Gemmatimonadota bacterium | reverse complement strand
CCCTACTTCCACTTCCGGGAATCCTATCATACCGAGGGGTTTTTTCAGCGCGAGTCCAGCCTCTTTCACCGCTTAATGCCCCCAACGACACAACCGTCGCAGGCGGCTCAGAAGCCGTCCCAATCCTTATCCTCTCTGGTACAGGAATTCCTCCCAAGTCAGAGGCAGACTCAGCCGGAACGCTAGTGACCGCGGCCCAAGACTCTCGGGCACCCGACTTGGCCTCATGTCTTCCTCTCCCTTTGTGCTATAGTGCTCTTCTAAACAACGTTCGGCAATCCAGGAAGGAAATGCTTATGCCTGAGTGGGTTTATGTCAAGGATATTGCCCAATACGAAGGGCAAGAAGTCGAGCTCCGAGGCTGGTTGTACAACAAGCGCTCCAGCGGAAAGCTGCACTTTCTTCAAGTGCGCGACGGCACCGGCACGATCCAGTGTGTGGTATTCAAGGGTGACGTCTCAGCCGAGACCTTTGCCTTAGGACAGGATCTCACCCAGGAGTCGTCCGTTATTGTCCGGGGCACAGTCCGGGCTGATAGGCGCTCGTCGATTGGCTTCGAACTCGGCGTGAGCGGCG
>JAPOYQ010000171.1 GCA_026706505.1 Gemmatimonadota bacterium | reverse complement strand
AAGTTCGATACGCTCGAAGGCAAGATTGACGCGCTTGACCGCAAATTTGAGGGTAAGATTGACGCGCTTGACCGCAAATTTGAGGGAAAGATTGACGCGCTCGATAGCAAAGTCGAAGACAAGTTCAATGCTTTCGACCGCAAATTTGAGGGCAAGATTGACGCGCTTGATAGCAAAGTCGAAGGCAAGATTGAAGTCGAAATACGCGAATTGCGCCGCGAGTTCAACGGCAAATTTAACTTGGTTATCGGCTTGGTCATCACCTCTTGGCTGTCGATGATGGGTACGCTGCTCTTCAAATTGTAGATACGGTCACACACCCTTCCACACACCAACCCCGCCGGATTCATCCACAAGCGCAAACTCCGCGCCGACTCGCACGACAAATGCACGTATAAGGACCCCGCCCGACGCTACCGCTCTAGCCACATTTGCTGGTTGAGCGTCATGTTGAACCCACCGCAAGGGATTTGTATCGTCGTCGTTCTGCTGTATCTTCTGTCGCCTACACAAATAAGGAGTCAAGATACCCGATATGCCTCGCGACCCGATGCTCACCCCGGAAGAAGCCCGCGCCATCGTTCTCGACCACGTACAAGTCCTCGGCCCCGAGCGCGTCTCTTTGCTCGACGCTACTGGCCGCGTACTCGCCCAAAATGTGTTGGCGCGCCGCGACAATCCGCCCTGCGACAACTCGGCCATGGACGGCTATGCCGTGCGCCATGCAGACGTAGCCACAGCGAAGGACGACGCGCCCGTAGCTTTGGAGGTCATTGAAGACATACCGGCCGGCAAGGTGCCGCAGAAAGCGGTTGGTCCCGGCCAAGCCAGCCGCATTATGACGGGTGCGGCCGTGCCCGCCGGAGCCGATACCATCGCCCCAGTAGAGGACACCCGCTCTGCCGAACAGGGGGTCGAGATCCTCGCCATTGAAGAGTGCGGTGCGCACATTCGTCGGCGCGGCGAGGACATGCGCTACGGCGAGCCGATTATCAAGGCTGGCACCGAGTGTGGCCCGGGCGAACTGGCCGTGCTCGCCGCCGTGCAGCAGAGCTTCGTCTCGGTGTATCGCCGGCCGCGCGTCGCCATCCTCTCCACTGGCGACGAGTTGGTCGAGATCGAGGAGACGCCTGGAGAAGGCCAGATTGTCAACAGCAATACGTGCGCCCTAGCCGCCTTTTGCCATGCCCACGGAGCCGAACCGGTGATGCTGCCCACAGTAGCGGACGACGAGGCCGCCATCCGCGCCACCATTGAGGCCGCGCTCCGCGCTGACTTTGCCGTCTCCTCGGGCGGTGTCTCGGTCGGCGAATACGACTTCGTCAAGAAGGTTCTCGACGATTTGGGGGCCGAGACGATTTTCTGGCGCGTGGCCATGAAACCAGGCAAGCCGCTGGTTTTTTGCACGGTTGGCGGCGTGCCGTACTTTGGCTTGCCTGGCAATCCGGTGTCGAGTATGATGTCCTTTCTCCAGTTCGTGCGCCCGGCTATCCGCAAGGCCGCAGGCTATCCGCAATCGGCGTGGTTTTTGCCCGAGGCGCACGCCCGAGTGGAAAGCCCCTGCGACAACGACGGCGACCGCCGCCAGTACATGCGCGCCACCTTGCGTTACCAAGATGGCCAGTTCTGGGTGCGCCCCGCCCGCAGCCAAGGCTCGCACATCATCAGCTCCATGCTCAACGCCAACAGCTTTGTCGTCTTAGAACCTCGCCAGCGCGCTGAGATCGGCGACGAAGTACTGGTGCAAGTCGTTGGAGAGTTAGTGATGAGTGGTGAGAGTGGATGAAATTAGCGACCGAACGCCACCCGGTCGCTTCACCCTTAGGATTCGTTATGGCCTCCAAAATACTCGACAATCGCACCCTAAAACGACTGCAACCGGCGACCTCGCTGTGGAAACAGTACGATCCGGCGGCAGCGCCCCGCGCCTTTAAGGCCGAAGATCCAGCCCAAGCGCGCCGCTGGCAGAAGACGACGCGACGAGCCCTTGCCAAGCATCTGGGCTTAGAAGCTGGCGATGAGACGGACTTGGCACCGCGCAAAGTAGAAGAAATCGACAAAGGCGATTACACGCGGCAAAAAATAATCCTGCGCACCGGCCCCCACGCGCAGATGCCGGTGTATATCCTGCTGCCCAAAGGTGCCGACGGTCCCCTGCCGACGGTCGTGGCTTTCCACGGCCACGGGTACGGCGTCAAGGACATCGTCGGTTTGTGGGAAGACGGCGGCGAGCGCGATGAGCCCGACGGGTACCACAAGGACTTCGGCGTGGCCCTGTGCCGCGCTGGTTTTGCCGTGGCCGCCCCAGAGATTTCAGGCTTTGGCGAGCGCCAGACCGATTTCTCCTATCTGGAACGCGGCCAAGGAGCGCCTTCGACTTGCACCCATATGGCCATGCTGGCCTTCCACTTGGGTACCTCGGTGGTCGGCATCCGCGTGCGCGATGGCCTGCGCTTGGTCGATTACTTGGAAACCCGCCCCGAGTTCGACACCAGTCGCCTCGGCGCCATGGGCATTTCGGGCGGCGGCATGCACACCTTCTTCTCCACCTGCATCGACGAGCGCATCCGCGCCTGCG
>JAPOYQ010000247.1 GCA_026706505.1 Gemmatimonadota bacterium | reverse complement strand
TAGAGCTCGTAGGCGGGTACGACATCTTCGCGTAGACCCTTGCCGTCCGAGCGGTATCCCTGCGAGGGCGTGTAGAACCCCAAGGCGAAGACGGGCACTGGCACGGCCAGGTCGAAGGTGAAGGTGCGGCCGTCGGGACTGCCGCCCGAAGAAGGCGCGAGATAGGACGTGCTGTCGCCGTCTACCAAGCGCAAATTGCCAGATACTCGAGGTCTTTCGCCATCGACGTAGCCGAGTTCGCGGGGAGTCCAGCTACCCCAGTTGGTTAGATAGGAGAAGACGGAGCGGTCGGGCTGTATGTAGACGGGCTGTATCGCGCCAGGCGTGGTCGTCTCATCGATGAGAATGGTGACCGAGTCGTGTTCGGCCCACTCCAAGCCGCTACCGCCGATCTGCCACAAGTCAATGTCAGCTTCTGCCGTGGTGACCCACGACGCGACCAGCCACAGCAAGATGAGCACATAGGTCATATGATTCCTATGGCTGCGTGCCCGGCAGATAGTCAGTCGTTGGGTTGGTTTCGACTTGTCCATTAGTAGACTACCGAGATCAGGTGGTTTTCGCTGCGGGTAAGCGCGTCGCCCTCGGCCGTGACGCGGAGGATGTAGATACCGGGTGCGACGGTGCGGCCGTGGCTGTCGCGCCCGTCCCATTGATAGGTCTGGTGCCCGGCTGTGGTGGCTGCGTCGCTGATGAGGGCAACCCGGCGACCGGTTAAGGTATAGACACCGATGATGACCGGTCGAGGAGCGAGCATTTTGAATAGGTCGAGGTCAATTTGCAATCGGTCTGAAATCCCGTCGCCATTGGGCGTTAGTACCCGGTTCGATAGCGACAGACCCGCAAAGAGTCGCCCGTCAGTGGGCAAGGACACAAAGGTTCGGTCGCTGGCAATGGCGCTCTCGGCATCGCCTGGGTCAACCTGTTGGCGCAAAGTGGTTGACAGGGCGCTGTTGAACAGAAAGGCTTCGAAGCGGGTCTGATTGAGATAGAGAATGCTTTCAAAGTCGATTTCGAGTAAGGTCGAGCGTCGCACCGGCTCAGCGAGGCTGATTTTGAAGCCCTGTTCGGTTTCTTCGACCGTAGGGGCGACCGGCTCGCCGGCGAGGCGTAGCGCGCGGAAGGTGGCCCCGGCGGTAGAGGCCAGTTGGATCTGGTCAAAGCCACGGCTCGACGAGACGAAGTCAGAGTGAAGATAGTACGTAAACTGGCTCGTTTCGCCGGGGACGACCTCAATGGGGAAGACTTCGGCGCGCGTCTCCTGAGCTAGCGGATTGTCGTATTTGAGGACGATATCGTCTAGGGTCGCGGCGGCGAAAGGGTCTTCGGAGAGGAAGCGGACGTCCAACTGCACGTAGCGGCGGGGGCCGGGCGAGAGGAAGACCTGGCCGGAGGTGGCGTAGGCGCGGCTCCAGTTGCTCCAGTCGGCTCCCGCGGTGCGGATGGTGTCGATGGGTCCTCGGAAGCTAGGGATCAGCTTGTCGTATTTCCGCTCGGTGACTTGCTTGCCGTTTTTGTCGTAAAAGACGTACTGACTGTCGAGGAGGTTGCCGGTGCGGCTGCGGATTTCGACGCGCGTTTGTGGCGGCGCGTCGAGGTTCCAGCCTATTTCCGCAATGTGTTGTATGGAACCGAGGTCGTAGATGGGCGACCGCGCCATGACTTCGGCTGGATGGCCCTCGCCGAAGACCTGCCACTCGGCGGTGGTGCCGATGCGGCCGTTAAAGGCTTCGAAGCCCTCGGACATGGGGAAGATCAGCCGCACGTGGCGGACTTTGCGCAATGGGAAGCGCTCTTGGAAGTGGCGAACTTTCGTTAGATTGCGTCGATCCGAGGGCAATTCGCCCAGCAACTCCCAACTCAGCGATCCATCCGGTGCCCGGGAGCCGTCGGAGACAAAAAACTGATACCACAGATAGTTGAAGACACCGGCCCGGTGGCGACCCGAGCCTTTGCCCGGGGCTACGCCGCTGTCATCGCCGAGCATCCGCACCCGATCCACCCAATACAGCGCGCCTAGGTCAATCTCGAACTGGCCGATCTGCTGTTCGGGCTGGGTGCCTGAGCCGCCGCGATGCACCGTGCCCCAATAGGTGGTGATGTCGCCATCGACGAGAGTATTGCTGATTCCCTTCGATTCGATGAGGGTGCGGCCCAACTTAGAGGTGGCCTCAGAGATGATTTCGACGCTGCCGCCCCGGCCCCATATCCCCAGCGAAAGATTGTCGCCGATGCTCTCGACCACTACCTCGCTCAGGCGAATATTCTCCGTGGGTAGATCGGCTTCAATGCGGATATTCTTGAGCGGCTTAAGCTCATAGTCAATCTCGATGACGTGGGCTTGGTTAAAGCTGTAGCGCCAGCGCTTGTTGTAGCGCAGCGTGCCGGGGAGGATGGAATTGGCATTACTGAAGAAAGGCTCGCCGTCGGAGGTGAGGATCTTGAAAAACTCCAGCGGAGTGCTGTCGGTGGCGAAGTGGAGTTGGATTTTGCGCGCCGAGACCACGCGCCCCAGATCGACTTCAATCCACCAATCTTCGATGTTAGCATTCGGCTCGGGAGCCCAATAGGTCGTCAGGTCGCCGTCGATGAAATGGAGGGC
>JAPOYQ010000733.1:1855-2604 GCA_026706505.1 Gemmatimonadota bacterium | reverse complement strand
TCGAACGCCTTATCGATATCGTGTGCTATGCTACATGAATGGATAAAGTCGAGCTAAGAGACTCTTTATTAATATTTTCTATCTCTAATTGGCGACGTAGAGTTCGAGAGGCTTTCAATGAAACAGATCCGTTACACTGCATTTGTTTCGACTGCCGCTCTGGCGCTCTGGTGCGGGTCCACCCTGTCGGCCGAGCAGTTGCGCTACGACTCGGCGCGCGACTGGCGGCAGTGGGAGTTGCCCTTGGGCGCGGTGGACCTGACGGCGCTGGGCGCGATCCAGCCCACCCGTATCGAAAGGCTGACCGACGCCGTGCGCGACTTGGACGCCTTCGACGGCAGCATCCGCAACGCCGGCTCCAACCTCAACCTAGCTCGCTTCGCCATCGATGGCGACCCGGCGACCGGCTGGGCACCCGACCCAGAAGCCGAAGCCGAGAATTGGTTTCTCGAAGTCAACCTCGGCCGCGCCGTCTCGGCCCACAGCGTCACCCTGGTCTTCGACGAAGCAGCAGCCCCCTTTGAGCTCTTCGACCTGCTGATTTCGACCGGCGAACCCGAAACCGACGTTATCGCCGCCCCCATCGAGGGCTCGCTCGTCTACCGCACCAAGGAGCGCTTCAAGGAAAACACCCGCCACCGGGTGACCTACGAAATAGCGGAAATCGACGCCGAGCCGCTGCAGTTTATCCGCTTCGAACCCTTACTACTGGTGCCCGACGCCCGCCTAGTCGAGGTCGAAGTCGAGAC
>JAPOYQ010000733.1:0-1845 GCA_026706505.1 Gemmatimonadota bacterium | reverse complement strand
GTCGAGACCATCGGCGACAATATCGCTCTCGGTCTGCTGGAACGGGGAGGCGCCGTCGACATCAATACCAACCTCGCCCAGATTGACCAGCAACCCCTCGGCAAGGCCAGAGCCCTTTTCGATGGCGACCTCTACTTAGGCTGGAGAGCCGGCAGCGCCGGGCGAGGCCTCAATGATATTCTCTCGCACATGGTCCTCGACCTAGGCGCTGTCTACTGGGTCGACCAGATCCGGGTCATCGGCGGCGTGGTTGAGAAGTCGTTTTTTGGCGGTGCCATCACCAGCAGACACATTGTCTCCCGGCGGCGCTGGGGCTTTCGCTTCTACGAGTTGATGACCTCCGATGGCTCGCTCTCACCCGACGGCTCGCGCCTGTGGACCAAGCACTTCTCGGGCGAAGCGCCTGTCCACCAGCGGTCCAAAGGGCTGGTAGACCACCATTTCGACCTGCAGCCTACCCGCTACATGCGCATCTTCTGGAAATTCTGGGACACTAGCTGCTTCTCCTTCCAGAGCCTGGGCGTGAGGGGCGGCAGCTTCAGAGTGCCCGGCTGCAGCGCTGGCGGAGCCACCGACGAGATCCAGATCTTCGGCGAGGGCTTCCCACAACAGGTCAGCTTCCGCTCGCCGCTTATCGACCTAGGGGAGGGCAAGAACCTCAATTCGATAGAATGGGGCGGCGAGCAGCCGCCGGGGACGCTAATCGAGATCCGCACCCGCACCGGCAACGAGGTCACCGAAATCTTGACCTACCACGACAAAAACGGCAAGGAAGTCACCGAGAGGAAGTACAACAAGCTGATCCCCAGTTTCAAAGGCCCTATCGACACCACCCGCGTCGCTGGTGGCGACTGGAGCGCCTGGAGCCGGATCTACAGCTTCTCTGGCGAGGCCTTCCTCTCGCCCTCGCCGCGCCGCTTCATGGAAATCGACGTGCGCATGACCTCCGACTCGCCCAACCGCGCCGCCACCCTAGACTTCCTCGCCGCCAACTTCACCGAGCCGCTGGCCGACCGCGTACTGGGCGAGATCTTTCCCCAGCAGGCCCAACCGGGTGTGCTGACTGAATTCACCTATTATCTGCGGCCCGAAAACACCAGCGGTTTCGACCGCCTCGCCGTCGAGTCGGCCGCGCCGGTGCACTTTATGAGCGTTTCGCGCAACGGTGCCGACCTCGACGTGCAAATGGACACCACCGCCAATGGCTTCCTGCTGCACCTGCCCAACCGCATCCGCTCCGACCAGATCATCGAGCTAAAATTCGAATCTTCTGTCTTCCGGCAATCGACCCGCTTCGACGTCTTTCTCCAGGACAGCAACCAGGACGACAGCGTGCGCCAGCGCGTCGACCCAGGTAACGCCTCCGAACTAATCGAGAGCAACACCAACGTAGTCAGCCTGCCCGTCAGCCCCAATCTCTTCGCCAACGTGGTGCTCTCTTCGCCGGTGATTACCCCCAATGGCGACGGGGTCAACGACGCATTGCAGCTCTCGGTCGATCTGGTCAACGTGCTCGAATCGCGCCCCTTGCGGTTGCGCCTCTACGATCTGGCCGGTCGCCCCGTCTACGACCGCGGCGAGGACGGCCGCGCCGGCCAGCACCAATTCAGTTGGGATGGTCGCGACAGCGCGGGGTCTCGCGTCGCGCCGGGCCTCTATATTCTCAAGATCTTGGTCGAAGGCGATGTCGGCGACGAAAGGGCGCAGGAAATCATTTCGGTGGTCTACTAGATCTACTAAATAAACGACGGCTGGTGCAGGGTCCGGCCGGCTTCGTCGCCATCGACGATGTCGGTGCTGCGTACGCCGGACGCCTGCTTCGACAACCTGCCGCTGTGGGACTAC
>JAPOYQ010000703.1 GCA_026706505.1 Gemmatimonadota bacterium | reverse complement strand
TGGCCAGCGTGGAGATTCAGATCCTCCCCGACGCCAAAACCGAACGCATCCACGCTCTTGAAAACGTGCTGCGCGCTACCGATCACGTGGTGCACAGTCAGAGTTGGGCTATGCGCCAAGTGATGGAGCAGACCGTGCGCGTCGCCGAGACGGCGATGACTGTGCTGGTGCTGGGCGAGACCGGCACGGGCAAGGGCTTACTCGCGCAGACCATCCACGAAACAAGCACCCGCCGCGAGCGGCCTTTTATTCGCGTCAATTGTGGGGCGTTGCCGGCCGGGTTGGTTGAAAGCGAACTGTTCGGCCACGAGAAGGGGGCCTTTACCGGGGCGGCGAGTCGTCAACTTGGTCGCTTTGAACTGGCCGATGGCGGCACGCTCTTTTTGGACGAGATCGGCGATTTGCCGTTGGAGTCTCAGCGGGTGCTGCTGCACATCTTAGAGGAGAAGGCGCTGACCCGAGTTGGCGGCCAGCAGCCTGTAAGCGTGGACGTGCGGGTGATTGCGGCGACCAATCGCGATCTGCGGCAGGCGATCCAAGAGGGTACGTTCCGCGAAGACCTATTCTACCGGCTGAGCGTCTTTACCTTAGAGCTTCCACCGCTGCGGCAGCGGCAAGAGGATATACCGGCTCTGGCGGTGCATTTTGCGAAGCAGTATGCCCAACATCTGCAGCGGCCGGTGCCGACTCTAGATGAGGGAGTGGTCGCGCACTTGCAGGGGTATGCTTGGCCGGGGAATGTGCGCGAGTTGGAGCACCTGATCAATCGGGCGGTTTTGCTGTGCGAGGGTGGGGTGATACGCGCTGGAGACTTGCCGCTACTGTCGGCTGCACGGCGCAGGGATGCGGTGCTGTCCGCGACAGCAGATAGCGAAGGCTTGGACGAAAAGCAGCAGCTTGTGGAGGCGTTGCAGGCGACTAATTGGATTATCTATGGCGAGCGGGGTGCGGCGCGCTTGTTGGGCATGAATCCGGAACGGCTGCGCTCCCGCATGCGCTACTATGGACTGCGACGACCGAAAAAACTCGGTACAGGCAAGTAGAGGACAACTCTTTATAGGGCTCGGGCTAACTACGGAAAATCGTATTGAGGATACGGAAAATCGTATTGAGGATACGGAAAATCGTATGTTGCCTTGTGCCGATGGCGAGGCTGCGCATCAGAAAAGCCCCACGATATAATTGTTAAGTATTATGTTTTTCAATCCTTTAGGGTATTCCTGAAGGATTTTTTTGTCGGTGGCCGAATTTTTGGCACGGAATGTGCAAAATATATCCTTAGCAGCGCACCTCATTCACAGCCTTGTAAAAGGAGGCACGTTATGAACTATCGATCTCTATTGATCCTCTGCTTGGCAACCTTGGGGCTGGCCATCGCTAGCTGGGGGCAAGCCGACAGTAAGATCGCATTTATCTCCGACCGCGAGGGGCACTCTGACGTGTGGATTATGAATGCTGATGGGAGCGACCCCGTGAATTTGACCCAAGGACGGGATTGCGCTAGTCCGGTTTGGTCCCCGGATGGCACGAAGATCGCCTATATTGTCGGCGGCGAAATCTGGTTGATGGGTGCCGACGGCAGTAATCCGCAACAGGTGACAGACGATGCAGTCGATAAAGCGAGACTTTGGTGGTCTGAAGACGGGAGTAACATTTACTATATCGCCGTCCCGGCTTGGCCGATTCCAGACGAGTGGGACGGCCCTGATGCGTTTGTTACGGCGCTGGACGGCAGTGGCTCTTCGCCTGCGGACTGGAGAGAGGTATACCGCCGCTTCCTCCCTGGTGTTTCCCCAGACGGAACCCAACTAGCAACCATCACGTTGGTGGATGGAGGGGACCATGTCCATGCCAATTTCTATATTCGCACTAGTGCCAGTGATCACATGCACTCGGGTCTTCTCCTACCTGAATCACTCCAGAATAAACTGATATACACTGAACCCTATGAAATGTGGCGAACGTTTCCTACTTGGTCGCCCGACGGCCTGAGAATAGCCTTTTCTGGTTTTCTCGATTTCATGGGTCAGTTCGAGATTTGGGCCGCTGATACAGACTATGGCAACTGGGTCCAATTGACCAACGGCTTAGGTGGACGCGAGCCCGCTTGGCAACCGGCGCTCCCTGCTGCTACGGGTGTTGAAGCCCAGTCGTGGGGACGGATCAAATCGCTGCTTTCAGCCCCGTGACATACCTCTAATCGTCTTATGCACTGACGTTACGCATTTGTGCATTTATCCTAGTTTCCAAGTCCTAGGCCCGCCCGTGCTATGTGGGGCGGAGGCCGCTGCGGACTAGGGATTAGTGAGGATTCAAATTTCAGGTTCAATAACGAGATAACTAACGCTCCTTGCTTCCATCTCAATTGGAATCTCAATGTTGTAATATCGGTCGATTTTGTAGCATTTGGATTCTCCTTCTTTTTCACGAACCTTGGCAATTTCAGACAACCCGGTATAATAGAGTGGTAATTTCAAAGTTATCCGTTGTACCGTTCGCGTAGGATTATAGAGCATCGCGAGTCCACAGGGATTGATTTGCGCGTTGGTATGGAGGACACAATCAATAGAGCGGCCATCTGGGCGGCGCACGTGAATGAGGTCAGAATCCA
>JAPOYQ010000407.1 GCA_026706505.1 Gemmatimonadota bacterium | reverse complement strand
GCCGAGGAGGTGGAAGGGGACGACTGGAGCGGCTGGAGCCAGCCCTACGAAGACCCAACAGGCAGCGCGATTACCTCGCCTAGTCCGCGCGAGTTCCTCAAGGTGCGGGCGACCATGCTTTCTGAGGATCCGGACATCAGCGCTGCGCTGCGCGCGATTCGCCTCAATTTCACTAGTCCGGTGGCCCAAGGGCTGACGGGCGAGATTGCGCCGTTCCGGGTCGATTCGCTGGGTGTAGAGCGTCCCTTCTCTCTGTACGTGCGGCCGCAATTCGATCGCCGCGACCCTGGTTTCGATCAGTTGCTGCTGGTTGCGCCGGCGGATATGGCGCTCGGTTTTGCGGGGCTGTACGCGGGTCAGGCTGGAGACGAACACGCGGTGGAAGGCGTCGAGGTTATTCCCACGGGCGCGGACAGCTTGCGCCTATCCTTTGCCGAGATTAGGCCCAACACGGACGTTGAGGTCGTGCGCCTCGATTTCCGCACGACGCTTTTTGGCATGGGTGCGGTGCTGCGCGCCTCGTTCCAACACAGCGATAGGGGCGAGGGCACTTGGCAGCGGGTGGATCCGGGCAACGCGCTCGACGAGGTGGCAGGCAATACGACGACGCTGGTGGGTGACCCGACGCGCGGGGAACTGTTGCTCGACGTGGAGGTGCGCCCGCCGGCGTTTACGCCCAATGGCGACGGCGTCAACGACCATGCGATCTTCGCCTTCAAGGTCGTGCGTCTGGACGACGATGGCCCACTGGAAGTTGCCATCTACGATTTGAGCGGTCGGCTGATGCGCGAACTCGCCGAGCAGCACTCGACAACTACTGGCCAGTACGAGATCGCTTGGGATGGGACAGACGAGCAGGGGATGCGCGTTCCGCCGGGCGTCTATTGCGCGTTGCTTAGGGTGGCTGTTGACGCCGGAGGATTGAGCGCGAAACGGACCGAGGTGCTGCGCACGGTGGCGGTGGCCTATTGAAGGCTAGCGATGAGCAATAGACCCAATATTCTTTTTTTGATGGCCGACCAGATGCAGGCCCGCGTGCTCGATTCAGATCACGTCTGTCAAACTCCGTATTTGGATCGGCTGGCTGGGGAGGGCGTGCGTTTTACCCGCGCCTATACGCCCAATAATATTTGCTCGCCGACCCGGGCGAGCCTGATGACCGGGTTGATGCCGCACAACCACGGGGTGCTGGAGGTGCTCTATCCCAAGGTGCCGGATTTACATGCGCTGCGCACCGATAAGGTGCATTGGGCTGAGCGCATGGTGGACGCTGGCTATCGCACGGGGTATTTCGGCAAGTGGCACATTGAGCGCGATAATGCGCCGGGCCGTTTCGGCTGGCAGGTCAACGGGGTTAGAGGCGGTGCGCTCCACAATGAGTTGGTCGCCGAGGTGCTGGGAGATAAGCCGCTGCGGCCGGAGTGCGATCCAGCGCATTATCTCGAAGCACCGCACGGCTATGGCCCCCATCTGTTCTACGGGGTGACCGACCGGCCGGCCGAAGAGCGCAGCATGGGGCTGACGACGACGCTGGCGCTGCGCTATCTGGAGGAAGTGGTACAAGGCGACGATCCGTGGTGTGCTTTCGTCAGTTTTGAGGAGCCGCACGATCCCTTTATCGCCAGCCGCGAATTCTACGGTCGCTATGCAGAGCAAGAGTTGCCGCCGCCGCCCAATGCCGATGATGATCTGGCGGACCGACCGGGGCTTTACCGGCGGGCGCAGGGCATTTGGCGTCAGCTCAACGAGGAGCACAAGCGCGCGGCGCGGGCGTGTTATTTCGCGTCGATTAGCGAAATAGATGCCCAATTCGGGCGGGTGATCGACTTTCTCAAAGGGATGGGCAAACTCGACGACACGATCGTTGTAATGTGTGCCGACCACGGGGATTTGTTGGGAGCGCACGGTCTGTTCTTCAAGGATATTTCCGCTTTCGAAGAAGTGTATCAGGTGCCGCTTATTGTGCGTGGATCTGGGATTGCGAGGGGCGCTGTTTGCCAGGGCCGAGTCGGCTTGCACGATCTGTGCCCGACGTTGTTGGAACTGGCTGACTGCGAGTCTATTGATGGGACCGACTCCCGCTCTTTTGTCGGGCTGTTGCGCGAACCGGCGAATGTCGCCGACGAATGGACCCGAGGTTATGCCGAATACTTTGGCAATCGCCACCGGCTGACGCAGCGGGTAGTGTGGGACGGGGCGTGGAAGTTTGTGTTTAACGGCTTTGATTTCGACGAGTTGTACCAGCTAGACGAAGATCCCTATGAAATGAAGAACTTGGCGCAGGATCCCGCCTATGAGGAGCAGGTGAAAAAAATGACGCGGCTCTATTGGCGCTATGCCCGCGATACGGGCGACACGCCGCTTTTTGAAACGCTCTATCCCGCGCTGCGTTTGGGCGTGGTGGGGCCGCTGGCGGCGGATGAAGATTAGGACTGGGACGAGATTTCACAAAAATAGAGGAGCTAACGATGGCACGAGGTATCAAGATCACCCGCATCACTACGACGCATTTCGACTACGAGATCGCCGATATGGAGTTGGAGGAGCGATTGGGCTTTGACACGGTCTATAGAAAAGGAGGTTGTCTGCCTCAGAGTGGCGGCTTCCTGAC
>JAPOYQ010000765.1 GCA_026706505.1 Gemmatimonadota bacterium | reverse complement strand
GAATACGCGGCCATCGTCGGGGGATGCGTATTCCATCCGAGCGCTGACCTCTGGGTGGATGTGCCGAGCACCGAAGCTGATAATCGGCACCCCGTCAGCCGCAGCCACACACTCTGCCGTGGCCGTGGCCCACCCCGTCTCGCTGCTGAGCATCCCCAACAGCGCCGTCTCGTACAGCCCGAACTGCCGGTAGGGCGCGCGAATCCGCAGCACAACTTCTCGCGGGTCGATCCAATCCCCTTCGTCCAAGCTCCACACCTCCGCCTCCTCGCCGAGCACCTGCCGCAAGAGGGCCTGCGCCTCGCGCACGCCGCAGAGCAGGGCGCGCCGCCGAGTAAACACCTCCATCGCCACGACCGGATTGAGCTGCTCAGCCTCTAGGATGTCGCAACTGCGGCGGAAGTAAATATCCGCGTTGTCGCCCGCCAGCGTCGCCGCCGAGGGCGCGTATGGGTCGCGCTCTACCATCAGCGGTTGGTGACCTGTGCCCCGAGAATTTTCTCTATATGCCCCAAGGCCCATTCGTGTTGCTGGGGATCAAAGCTGGCCACGCAATCGGCCGGGACTTCGACCGGATAGTCGCGGTTGCGCAGCCCGGCCACGGTGTGCAGGACGCAAATGTCTGTGCAATCGCCCATCACCACGACCTTATCCGGCGCTAACTCATCCAACATCGCGGCTAACTCGGTCTCGAAAAAGGCACTGTAGCGCCGCTTTTTGACGATCTGCGCGTCTTGAGCCAACGGTGCGAGTTCGTCGACAATGTGCTCCTCCTCGCTGCCTTCGATACAGTGCGGAGGAAACATCTCAAACTCTTGGTCGTTTGTGGTATGGCTGTCTTGGGTAAAAAACAGCGAGGCCCCACCGGCCTTTTCGTGCTCGACCCGCGCGGCGATTCGCGGGATAATCTCCCGCGCGTGGTCCCCGCAGTAGAGCGTTCCGTCTGGACGCATAAAGCCGTTCTGCATATCCACGACAATCACGGCATTAGCCATCGCCTAATCCTCCTATCCTATCCGCAAAAATATAGCAATCCAGAATGATTTGAACGATTCGTGTAGGGGGCGGTTTCAAACCGCCCCCTACAATGCGTAACGTCAGTTAGAATTCAAACCGGCTCAAGCCGATCCCCCACGAGCCGCCGGTAGTAACACCCCAACCGCGCCCGGCCATCTGCGTCCACGGTGTGGCAGGCCCCCTCCCCTTTGAGCCGCACGCGATACAGCAGCGAATTCTGCTCGCAGTTGACGCGGATTTCGACCAGTTCGAGCACATTGCCCGAGGTCGCGCCTTTGACCCACAATTCGTTGCGCGACGTGCTCCAAAACGCGGCCACGCCCTCGCGCCGCGTATAGTTCAGCGCCTCTTCATTGGCGTACCCAACAATCAGCACCTCGCCGCTATCCACGTCCTGCGCCACCACCGGCACCAACCCCTCGCCACAGGCCGCGGCCCGCTGCAACTTGCCAAAATCCAAGGCCAACTGCTGCCCTTCCTCCACTTCCTTATGCGTCATATTCGCTCGTTCAACCACGACGATCTCCCATTGTCAAACTCCTTTTAACTAGACCTTGCCTCCCTCTCCAAGTCAAGCCTATATTCCCCGCCCGAAAGGACGACGCCCTATGCTTCTCGATACTGCCTACGAAATCGCCACCTCCAACATCCGCTTCGGCCCTGGCACCACCAAGGAGATCGGCATGGATCTCAAGGATCGGGGACTGAAGCGGGTCATGGTATTGACCGACCCAAACTTGCGCGAGCAAGCGCCCGTGCAGACGGCCTTGGCGGCCATTGCGGAAGCGGGTGTCGAGTACGCGCTGTTTGACCAAGTGCGCGTCGAGCCGACCGACGCCTCGTTCAAGGCGGCGATTGCATTTGCCGAACAAGGGTTTGACGGATTCGTCGCCATCGGCGGGGGATCGGTGATGGACACGGCCAAAGCCGCCAACGTGTACACCACCTATCCGGCCGATTTCCTCACCTACGTCAACGCGCCCATCGGCCGGGGCGAGCCAGTGCCCGGCCCGCTCAAGCCGCTGATCGCCGTTCCCACCACCGCTGGCACTGGTAGCGAGACCACGGGCGTGGCGATTTTCGATTTCGTCGCGATGAAGGCCAAGACCGGCATGGCCCACCGCTACATGCGCCCGACCTTGGGCATCGTCGATCCAGACAACACGCGTTCCATGCCGCCGCAGGTGGCTGCTTCAACCGGCCTAGACGTGCTCTCACACGCCTTGGAGTCGTACACGGCCCTGCCGTTTGACCAGCGGCCCCGACCCGACCGGCCCCAACTGCGCCCGGCCTACCAAGGCTCGAATCCCGTCAGCGACTTATGGGCGTTGGAAGCTTTGCGGTTGGTGGAGCAATTTCTGCCCCGCGCCGTAGCCGACCCCAGCGACGACGAGGCCCGCAGCGCCATGTGCTTGGCCGCAGCCCTCGCCGGCATTGGCTTTGGCAACGCGGGCGTCCACTTGCCGCACGGCATGTCCTATCCGGTGGCTGGCATGGTGGAAAGCTATGTGCCCGAGGGATACGCGATCGATTACCCGCTGGTGCCGCACGGGTTTGCCGTGATCGTCAACTCGCCTGCGGTCTTCCGCTTTACCG
>JAPOYQ010000534.1 GCA_026706505.1 Gemmatimonadota bacterium | reverse complement strand
GCTCGGCTACCTGCTCGCACCCTTTGCGGTGAGCCTCTCGCACGTGCCCGGCAAAGGCGGCGACGATGCGGTGGCGATCATCGACGATCGCATTGAGGATGAAGTCAATCCCCAGCATAGCCGCCCCTTCTTCTAAATCTTCCCGCACCGGGTTGCCTTCAAGCCGCCCGGTCTCCGCGCCGGGCCGAGCCATCAAGCCGTGGTTGGCCGCTACGGTGCTGGGAGAGGCACAGCCGGGCAAGATCGCCTTGGCCCCGCCCGAAAAACCGGCGAAGTAGTGGAACTCCAAGTTGCCCAAACAGATCCGCACATCGGCCTCCACTATGGGCCGGAAAAGTTCCACGGGCGTACCGCGAGAAGTGACGCCCAGCCGCACCACGTCTTGGGGATCGTGGTTCACCACTCGCACCCGAGCATAAACCGCCGGCCCCACCAAGGCGGCCAACTCGGCTTCGGTCTGCGCTCGATGCAGCCCCAAGGCCACGACCACGGTTACGTCGGCATCCGGCACGCCAGCCGCGGCAAGTTCCTCCAGCACCGGCGGCAACAGGCGGTCTGTCGGGCAGGGCCGAGTCATGTCGCTGACGACAATCGCGACCTGCTGGCCAGGCCGCACCAGCGTGCGCAATGCCGGCGTGCCCACGGGCCGGGCTAGCGCATCCCGTACCAACGCGAGTTCCGCACCATCGCCGCATTGTTCCGTTCTCGGCAAGACGACGCCTAGCAGACGCTCGCTGGGCACGGCAACTTGCAATTGAGAGTCGCCAAAGGGTAGCTCGATTTGCGTCGCAGCCATGGGACCTCCTCAACTGTCGAAAGCGCAGGCACCGGCACCGCGCGGGTCGCCGCAGGTACCACACGGTCCTATTGGCTCGCGCTCGCTGGCAACGCGGCCAGCGACGGCAAAACTCGACAGCTTCTTCTCCAACTCTGCACTCTCACAAGACGGGCAAGCGACTGTCGCCGCCCCTTGTACGAGCGCATCAAACTCCGCGCCGCACTCCTTGCAGGCGTATTCAAAAATCGGCATGGCTCAAGCTCCGTGCAGGGCCGGCTGATACAGACCCACGCTGTAGAATTCATAAGAAGCAGCTTTGTCGGGGAAATCAACCACGTGTACCGTAAAGCGAGCCGGCACCCCGGTGTCGGGCATGCAGTCGCGGAAAAAGTTGCTATAGGCTTGGGCGTATTCCTGGTAAATGCGCTGTTGTTCCTCGTGAAAGCGCTGCGGATCGGTCAGCGGGTTGACGTCCTTGGGCTGAGCGCCGAAGGCGTGAACCTCGATGAAATCTATCTGGTCAATCGAATCGCAAATCCCGGCTTCTTGCAGCCACTTCTCCCAACAGCGGAAGACCAGCTCGACTTCGACGGAAGGCGTCATCCTCACCAACTCGTCGCGGCCGAGAATCCCATGCGCCGAATGCCCGCCGGTCAAGCCGGCGAAGTAGATCTTCAAGTCGCCGTTGTCCAGCGCTTCGGTCACCAAGGCCGACAAAGTTGGGTGGTCCCCGCTGTAGTAATAGGTCAATCGGCCGCGTTGCTTGACGTTAAATGCCATAGAATTCCTTTCACTTCGCATTAGAGTGCTTCGACAAAAATCTCGGCCCAATGCCGCGCCCGCCGCCCGGTGAAATCGGCAATCTGGTGGCGGCACGAAATGCCTACGGCGGCGATTTCCACGTCCTCTGCTGCTTCCTCTAGCACGGCAAAGAGCCTCTCCTGCCCCACTGCGCGCGATATTTCAAAGTGCTCCTTCTCGTAGCCGAAGCTGCCGGCCATGCCACAGCAGCCCGACGGGATTTCCTCCGCACTAAAGTGGGGCGGCATGTTGAGTACGGCCAATGTCGCGGCCGTCCCCGTCAGGGCTTTTTGATGGCAGTGGCCGTGCACCAAAATATGGCGGGCGGTCTGGGCAAACTCCAAATCGAGCGGCGACTCGCGGACGAGAAAGTCCTCGAGCAAAACGACCTGCTCGGCCACGCGCCGGCTTTGTGGATCGTCAACTAAGTCTAGGTAATCGTCACTGAGAGCCGACGCGCAACTCGGTTCCAGCCCGACAATTGGCACCCCTTCCGCAGCCCATGGCGCGAGAACCTCCACATTGCGCTGGGCCAAGGCGCGGGCGCGACCGAGAAAGCCCTTAGATATGAACGGCCGGCCGCAACAGACTTTGTTTGCGACCAAGACGACTTCGTACCCAGCGCGTTCCAAGATGATCGTCGCCGCCATACCAATGGCCGGTTCGTTGTACTCGACGAAGGTATCGTTGAAAAGCACGACGCGGCCCTTGGTGCCGCGGGCTGGACGCCGCCCAGCGAACCAGCGCGAAAACGGCTGGCGGGCAAAGGCCGGCAGTCGCCGCCGTCGGTCAATGCCCAAAAACGCGTCCAACAGCCAGCGGTTGAATCCGCTGCGACCGATCCAATTCGACAGCGGGGCCAACGCCGATCCCAAGCGGCTAATGCGGGCTATGTCGGCAAAGAGTCGCGACCGCAGCGGATAGCCATGCTCGCGATGGTAGTGGGCGAGAAATTCGTACTTGAGCTTGGCCATATCCACGCTCGACGGGCACTCGGCCTTGCAGGCTTTGCACTCCAAGCAGAGGTCCATCACGCGGTG
>JAPOYQ010000295.1 GCA_026706505.1 Gemmatimonadota bacterium | reverse complement strand
GATTTACCGGTTCGGTGGTTCGGATATCGCGATCATGCGCGAATTCGAGGCACATTTTGGGGAGTATGAGCGCGTCGATCTCAAGGCCATGTTCCGCACCTGCGACCGCATCGCCTCCGTCGCTACCGACTTCGTGCTGCAGAATCCGGCACAGCTGAAAAAGGAAATCCACCCGTTGCACAAGGCCGACGGCCCAGCCATGCACATCGGCCTGGCCGGAGTGGACGATGTTTCCCTGCTCGGCGAGGCGCTTGACCGGATTGCTGAGCACTCTGCCGGCCGCGCCGACACGTCCACCGTGCTGCTGCTGGGCCGGTACCGCCACAACAAGCCCCGCAACCTCGGTCATCTCGCCCAGCGCCATCCCCGGCTTCGGCTCTCCTACATGACCGTGCACCGCTCGAAGGGACTGGAAGCCGACTACGCCGTGATCCTCGGATTATGCACGGGCAAACACGGCTTCCCCACCCAGATTGCCGACGATCCCTTGATCGATCTGGTCCTTGCGGCGTCCGAAAGCCATCCCAACGCGGAGGAGCGGCGCCTGCTCTACGTCGCCATGACACGCGCCCGGCGGCAGGTGTATCTGCTCGCCGACGGCGACCCGCCGTCCGCGTTCGTCCGCGAATTGATGCAAGGCGACTACGACATCGCCTCATTCGGGCGCATGCCCGAAAGCGATGTGCCCTGCCCGCAATGCAAGACGGGGCGCCTTGAGCGCCGGCAAAACCGTCGCGGAGGCGGCACGTTCTACGGTTGTTCGAACTGGCCGTATTGTCCGTTCACGGCCCGTCCCTGTCCGCATTGCGGAATCGGGCTGCCCGTCAGGACCGACAACACCCACCGTTGCCGCGACTGCCGCGCAACGCTGGAATCCTGTCCCAAATGCACCGGCTGGCTCGAAATCCGGATGGGTCGCTACGGCCGTTTCCAGGGCTGCTCGAATTGGCCGGAATGCGATTACACCCAAAACCTCACGCGGCCCCGCGCCCGCCGTCGCTCCCTGGGACGATAGCGGTCGATTCCGGTGAGCCGTCCACAGGCATGGATGACCGCTGTAACGACACCCTGACGGGGGCACCGGCGGATAGTGTGGCTCACCTTGAATTCTTGGCGCGTTTTTTGTGGGGTCGCGTGGTCCCGGCTTCGGGGCCGCATGCGAGCACCCTAATCCTCGGAACAGGCTTCCTCGTTCACCCGCAGATATTCAAGCATAAACTGATCCATGAAATCGGCTACAATTGATCGGACGTATCCCGCATCCCTGCCGTGGGTGCAAATACTTGATTTTGACCAAGTTGTTGCCAGAAGGTACTCGCCGCTTGCGAAGTCCAATACCATCTTATTGAATTGCAGATCAACTCCACATGCCTGACCCAAAACGCTCACCCGCACAACCAACCGTGGGCTCGATGAGCTAGCATCCGCATCAAACAGGCTTGCAGCACGCAAGCGGCTCTCTACCGACGCCTCCAAAGAGTATTCTGTTAGCCCAATACGCTTTTCGTTCGACCCTATGTCTTCCACCGCGATGCCCATGGGAGCGCAGTGGTTGAATAGATTGAATCGGGCAACGACGTCTTCCGCGGTAAGCTCTGATCCATAGACTGGACAGACGCAGATCAAGGCCAGAAAAAGCAGCCGGACCCTGCCCGCTCGTCGGTTAGGATCCGGCTTGCCCGTTTGCCCATCGCGCTTGTGCGGCTGCAATGGCGATCTCGCTACGGCGCTTAATGACGCGGCCCTCGCCTTCCCCCCTTGAATCTACCGGATACTTCGATTGGCTTATCCTCGACGTGGCCATTGGCTTTGTCAACGATCAGCTTGGATCAGCTTGGTGAGTTGATCTGTATCGCGCGATCGCGGGTATGACGTGCCATTCCGAGTCAGTCAACTCCACAAGACCCCGACCACAACAGCACGAACACCCGTAAACTGTGGCCCGGTGGAGCTCCACAGAACCTAGCGGCTATACCATCGCCTGAAGTTGTCGCTGTAGTAAACGTCTTTTAGTGCCTTTATCGACGGCGGACGAATCCCGAACCAGTCTTGGCGGAAAACCCGGTGCTGGTCCTGTTGGACACTGCTGCCGGGGCTGAGGACAACTTCGCTGCCAGGCTGTCCCGTTTCCTGGCTCACCACGATGACGTTGAGGGGCGGCAGGTCGTGGTCGATGCAATAGACGCCCACGATGCCGAGCTGGCGGCCGAGGACCATCCTGGCCTTCCTATCTTTCCCCATGGCCTCGGCGAGATCTCCGTAGTAGAGGAGACTCTTGCGTAGATCGGACCCGACAGGCGGGCACAACATGGCCCGGGCGGTCAGAATCAGCCAGATCTGCTGAGCCTGTACCTCGAGCCGATCACCTTTCCCATAGGTCTTTAGCTTTGCCACATAAACTGTCGTATTAGAACATATCGTTCTATTTTGATCATCATGAAAAATATTTGCAAGCCATCTCACCATAGGATACAAGCCTATCTTTCGTGTTCTTGGAGGCTGCTGCCATGCCTGACTTCACTGAAAGGGTCCGCCAGATCGTTTCAAAGATCCCCCGCGGAAAGGTGCGCACCTTCAAGTCTGTGGCCTGTTTGGCGGGCAGCCCCCATGCAGCGCGGTCAGTAG
>JAPOYQ010000841.1 GCA_026706505.1 Gemmatimonadota bacterium | reverse complement strand
CAGAGGTGAATACTTCGGGTGGAATCAGCAAGTTCTGCGGCACCTCTTCTGGGTATTGACCCAGCGTCATATAGGCGATATTGAGTAGCCACCGAGCCGACAAATCGCTTGGATTTCTGCTCAGAACCCCTAAAAACTCCTCGATAGCAGCGCTCGATCCGCGCTTTATTTGGTGCACTCCTGTGCCGCGGATCGGCATTAGACAGGAGTCGATATTGTGTTGCACAATACAGTTTTCTTGCTCTCCCAAACGCAGATAGGCCAAGCCCACTAGCAGTTGGAGAGAATGCCGAAGCCGAGGATGGTAGACCACAGTCTGCAGTTGCCGGTACTCCTGTACTGCTCGATCGGATTGGCCAGCTTGCAGCAGTTCGTTGGCAAGAGAAAAGTGGGCTTGTAGGATTTGATCTCGCCCCCGAGGATTGGTGGCTGCACTGGATTGGCGTAGGTGGTCCAACTGAGCCTGGAAATATGCAACTCGGTCCAAATTCACATACGGATGTAGGGCAGGATCGACGTTGGCGGCTATGTCTTCTAGGAGTTCAGCCATGCGCTGAGTGCTGGCTGCCTGCTCTCGCTCGGTACAGGCTACTAAGACAAGAAACCATCCTACAATAATTGGGACCCGCATAGAGCGATCTGCCTTGTTATTGTCATTATTGCCTTCTGACAGCCTGCCCCTGCAACCGTCGTACCCGCGCCGGAGTGTGGTCCTGGGCGATCTGCGAGGATAGAATACTCAACGAGAAGCCTCTAATTTTTAAGTGCGCAACAACCGAGCCTACCCGAAGAACCCGTCGGGGTACGGATCGGGGTTGAGCAGTGGAGCCGTCCAGTCGCCAACTTCGTCCAGCCCCACCGGGGCACCGCCGCACTCCACGTGCGATTTGAAGCCGGCGAGAAACATCTGCACCTTCTCGTATATGGCCTCGTAGGGCTCGGGCATTTTTCGGGTTTCGAACATCTCCTGCATTTCCAGCAGCAGGGGAACCCAGAAGTGGATGCCGCTGTGCACGAACTGCTCAAAGGTGCGTTCTCCGAATACCCGGATCCAGCCCCATGTCCCCCTTATTTCCTGCAGCGATCCGTAAAAGGTTTTCCCCTCTTCTCCTCTGGGTTCGTATTCAAAGGTGAGGTGACCATTGGGGACATGCCAGTCGGGCGTCTGGTAGGCCACGCTCTTAACGCCGCCGCCGATACACGCGTAGATCATGTACAGGCCGTGAATGCCGTGGGTGGCGTAATCGGACATGGAGTTGGCTGCAGCAAAGCCCCTGATCGGTTCAACGGCCGCCACTTCGCGTTTTATGTGCTCAATTTCCGGTGCCGAGCCGAAGGATGAACCCGACATGATGGGCGTGTCGTGCTTTTTGGACAAATCGATTATTTCCTGCGCGTCCTGGAGGTTGAGGGCAAAGGGGCGGTTGATGAAGATGGGGACGCCGGCCTCCAAATAGGGTCTGGCCAATTCTTTGAAATGCAGGGTCGAATCAAAATCGGAGAGGATGACGCCGTCGACCTTGCCGACCATATCCCAATAGTTTTCCACTGCTTCGACCCCTTTGTAGGTGTCGCAGAAGTCCTTGACGCCTTCTTTGTCCATATCCCAGACGTGGGTCATGACCATGCCCGTCATACGCGTCGTACAGCCCTGAAATTGGCGCTGGCAGGTGGGGTCAATGATCGGACCCCATATACCTGAGATGTGCACGTACCGGGCGCAGGTTAGAACGCCCACTCTGACGAGAGATACATTCGACATTGTTTTTCCTTTTTCTATTGGGTGGGAGGTCTATTGCGGCTAAGTGCCTCTAAGAATACGGACGCGGTATTGAGCCAACAAGATGAATGTTGGAATAGATGGCCCATCGGCACTGCATTGCGAAACTGGTGAATCAGTGCGTTATTGCGTACATACTGTGTAGTAGATCAAACGAGTAAGGAGGTGTCAATGTCCGTTATCGATGCTCATGTTCACGTGCTGCCCAACTTTGCTCCTATGGCCCCTTGGGAAGATCTAGGGCGAGTCGATCGGCTCCTTCACCACATGGACGAATGCGATGTCGATAAAGCCGTCGTGCTGCCGGTGGTGGCGGATTACTCGCCGGGCAACAATCAGGAATGCGCCCAATGGGGGAGAGAGCACCCCGATCGACTGGCCGTATTGACGGATGTGCCCATGCACCAGCAAGACGCCGCAGAGCGAGTCTTGCGGGCGGGCGAGGAGTTTGGTGCCGTGGGCACCAGTTACTACCCTCCCAAGCTCGATGAGAAGATGCAGTGGATGTTGGAAGAGGCTTGCGACGCACTCTGGCAGGCGTATAAAGACACTGGCTTAGTCTGCAATCTGCAAATCGGGCCGTCCAATTACGGAATTTTGTTGGAGTTGGCGCAGAGGCATCCGGAGATCCGCTTTGTCGCCAATCATCTAGCCCTACCCGCGTTGGCCGGCGGCCCCGATGCCCAAGATGAGACGTACGGAGGATTGCTGCAGGCATCAGCCTATCCCAATTTGTCGATCAAAGCGTCGGGCTTCTACGCGGCGGCGGCGACTTCTTGGGATTTCCGCTGCCCCCAGGCGCTGGGGTTTTTCAGCCGCCTGCTCAAGGGCTTGGGGGCCGACCGCCTG
>JAPOYQ010000361.1:1479-2629 GCA_026706505.1 Gemmatimonadota bacterium | reverse complement strand
CCTATCGAGTAACTGCGATAAACGGCGGCGGCGAGAGCGATCGCTCGAATGCCGTCAGCGGACAGCCCCTCAACAGCCTGACTCCGCAGGTGCCGACTGCGGTGCGCGCCGTAGCGCACCACCTCGAAGTATTCGGCCAGCTCGATATCGCACTCGACTGGGCTGACAACGCGGAGACCGATCTCGCAGGTTACCGGGTCTATCGCTCGACTGAGCAGGGTTTCACCCCGGGCGTTGAGCATTTGCTGATGCAGGTATCGGGACCGGGCTTCATCGACGAGGAGGTCGAGGTGGGCACGGTGTACTACTATCGAATTACGGCGATAGATCTCGGCGGCAAGGAAAGCAATGCCTCCGAGGAAGTGGGCGATGTCGCGCTGCCCTCGCCGGTGCTGTTGGTCCCGGTCGCCGGGGAAGAGACCGCTGCACCTTTGACCTTTACTTGGAGTCGCTTGCCCGAGGCGCGTGCATTCCGGGTGATCGTCACCACCTCGTTGACCAGCGGCGAAGTGTCGGACATGCCACTGACTAGCGATACCACAGCCGTATTTACCGGTCGCATTAAGGAAGGGCGCTTGGTCTCGCTCGAACCCGGACAAGTGTACTACTGGAAGGTCGTGGCTAGTACACACACCGATGGGCTTGAGAATTCAGTGAGTCGGGTTGAGAGTTTTAAGGTGGCTGAGTAGCTAGGATGGCCGCAGATATAGACGCTGGGGCCCTGCGCGTCGTCGAGACTTTGCGCCGGGCCGGCTTCCAAGCCCTGCTAGCCGGTGGTTGTGTGCGCGACTTGGCGTTGGAGCGCGTGCCCAAGGACTGGGATGTGGCTACGGATGCTGGGCCAGAAGAAGTGGCCGCGCTTTTCGCTAACACAGTGGCGGTGGGCGCGCAGTTTGGTATCTCAGTGGTGATGCTCGACGAGGGCGACTACGAGGTAGCGCGCTTTCGCCGCGATGGCCGGTACCGCAATGGCCGCCGTCCCACATCCATTGAGCCAGCCGACGCCCGCGCTGACGCCCAGCGCCGCGACTTTACCATCAACGGCCTGTTCTACGACCCAGCGAGTGGCGAGATCCTCGATTACGTCGGCGGGCAGCAGGACCTCCACGCCAGGCACATCAGCGCCATCGGCGACCCGGCCGCGCGCGTT
>JAPOYQ010000361.1:0-1469 GCA_026706505.1 Gemmatimonadota bacterium | reverse complement strand
AGTCGTGCAGCGCTTTCTGGACAGGCTGGTTATCGTGCGCTTTGCCGAAGACCATCTGCGCCTGTTGCGGGCCGTGCGCTTTGCTGCCAGGCTCGGCTTTACCATCGAACCTACGACATGGGACGCGCTCTGCGCCCAAGCCGCGCGCATTGCCGACGTTAGTGCCGAACGCATCCGCGACGAGCTAACCTTGCTGTTGACCGAGGGCGAGGCTGTGTACGGCTTGCGGCTGTTGGACCAGTCGGGTCTGCTGCAGGCCGTGCTGCCAGAAGTCGCGGCCATGCGGGGCGTGCCGCAGGACGCTGAATTCCATCCTGAAGGCGACGTGTGGACCCACGTCCAGCTTCTCTTTGAGCATCTCGACGCGCCGTCGGCTGAGTTGTCGTGGAGCGCGTTGCTCCACGACATTGGCAAGCCGTCAACTATGGTGCGAGCCGAGCGCATCCGCTTCCATGGCCACGACGCGGTTGGGGCCGAAATGGCGGCGGCGATCTGCGGGCGGTTGCGGATGTCCAACGAATCGCGGAGGGTCATCTGCACGCTCGTGGCCGAACATATGCGGATAAGCCACGTGCGCCAGATGCGCCCGAGCACGCTCATGCGCCTGTTGCGCGAGCCGCACTTTCCCGAGCTACTTCGATTGCACCGCGCCGATTGTTTGGCCAGCCACGGCAAGCTCGACCTGTACGAGTTTTGCCAAGAGCAGTTGGCCGCTCTAAAAAAGGAGCATCTACGCCCGCCGGCTTTGCTCACGGGAAACGACCTAATCGCCTTGGGCTTTGCTCCTGGGCCTCTGTTTAGGGAAATTCTCGCTGCGGTCGAGGACGCTCAGTTGGAAGGGCAACTCGACAGCTACAGATCCGCGCTACGTTTTGTGCAGCGCAAATTCAGCTCTGAGCCCGCTGCCTAGTCGGCGGGCTGGTTGGATCTAGTCTCAGCTACTTAATGATCGTGATCGTCGTGAATGCCGGCGGCGCATTCCACGGTTCTGGCGTCGAGTTGTTCCCGACTGATCAAGCCCCTAGCAATGACCAACTCTTCGAGAGAAGCGACCCATCGGGCATAATAGCCCGATGGGTCGTTGTTTTGTTCGGCCACCGCGATTGTCGCAGCTAACTCCGCACTGAACTCGCGCCACTCGTAGATATCTTGTTCGTTGAGTGCAACGGCAAGGCCAAAGGCGCGTGCTTCCCAAGGTGCCTGGAAAACCAGTTCTCCATTTTCTCTCGGCAGGGCGATTTGTGCTTCCATTGTGGCAATTTGTCGGTCGGCTTTTTGCGTCATCCCAGACTCACTTTGCAGGAGATTCGATCTTAGCCACGCCGATCATTGAGTCGCGCGTGACGAGCGAAATGAGTTGTTCTTCGGTATGGTCTTCCGCGCCAGCGGGGCGTTCGGGCAGCACCATGTAGCGGAGATCCGAGTTGCTGTCCCAGACGCGTATTTCGACCGAATCGGGTAGATCGAGG
>JAPOYQ010000429.1 GCA_026706505.1 Gemmatimonadota bacterium | reverse complement strand
GACAGGTCTCAGCATTCAGCACTACCGTTGGGAAGCTGACGTGTTTGTGCCCTTTGAGGACTTGGGATCCGATGTAGGGCGTCTCGTTCATTCCTCTGCGGCCGAGGGGCTGTTCAGCGACGACGTCAAGAATTGGGGCGCCACTGGGCTGACTCTCATGGGCCTGTCTAAGCTCGATTATCGAATGACAGTGCGCCTGAGTCATTCCGCGGAAGACGATGAGTCCGGTGTCCGCTTCATCATCAGTGAGCATCGCAATTGGTCAAGCGAATCCACGCCTGACTTCTCACTGCAGGCAGAGGCCTTCGGGGAGAGAGTCAAGCACGTCGTTCATGGGCTATCAAATGCAGCACGAGATAGGGAGTAAGCGATGCCGCGCTCTGAGCCAGCCACGTGGTCCGACTATTTTGACGACGAAGCGGATGGGATTGAAGGTTGGCCGCCGGATATCAAGCCTGGCCCAGCCATAGAACTGAAACACATTGCCCCTCAGATTAATGAACTCTATGACGAGTGGCGGCAGGTGCCAATGGCAGTGCGCAGGGAAGAAGATATTGCCCCCTACGTCGATAGTCTCTTGGCAATGGCGGAGTACCGACGAGAGTTGCCGAAGGGGAGGATGTTCAGCCGAGTTGCGCAGCAGATGGGTACCTGGCGGGTAGCCGAGTCACAGAGAATGTTCATTCCTGAGTTCCAAGAAGGCCAAGATGAGATCGTTTTCTCGAAGTGGGTTCGCGCCGTCATGCCGAGTCGGGACCTCGCTGGTGTCTATGACCGCCTCAGCGACCTCGACCAGATGCTCGACAACGCCAACGAGGACGTCTCGATCGACGAACGCTCAAGAGAACAAGCAATCGGGTTTCTCAGAGACAATCCCGACATCGCTGAACCAGGCATTGCGGTCGACGACGAAGATGGCTCGCTCGGCCTCACCTGGAAAATCAAGCCCCGCGGGACCATTGCAGCAAGCTTCGACAAAGGAGTAGGCGTGGAGTTCGCCGCAGTGATTCCTAACGAATCGGGAACACGCCGGCAGTGGATTAACGGATACCTCGACGATCAGGAGATGTTCGCCGGCATCTTCCGGATCGTTTCCCCGCAGTAGTCGCCGATGCTGACTGGAGACCCGATCCCGGAGCTTCATCACATCGCTCACTATTGCAAACCGTGGAGCGTCGTCGACGGTATGCCAACGGAGCACTCGTTTAAAGTTAAGGCAGCAGACCACCCAGACATGTCCTGGAACTGGCTCGAGTACCTGAGTTTAGATCGTGACGTTGCCGTTTCGATTTTGAGAAGGGAGCCCGGAGCGATGACGCCGGAGGAGGACAGTTGCTACGCAATCGCGTTGGTTGGAGAGCTAAAGGACTTGCCTGCAACAATTCCTGGGAAGAACTATGACGCTCCGTCCGTCCTTCACACCCGTATGCCAGACAACGACTCGCACGCAAGCGTTTTCAGTCTCACTTACAACATAGGAGAGAAGGTCATCCGGCTAGCGATAGCGGACATGATGACCGCAGATGACATTCTTCCTGGCCTCGACCCGTAACCTACCAAGTCCTACGCGCTGTTCGACCGGATTGTCCAACCCCAATCCGCGCCGCGTATCCAGCGGCGTGTGCTCGTCGCTGACCCGACGTTGTTTCTTCGCGAGGGCTGTGGTCGTCTGACTTGGGTATGTCGATCTCTCTTGGGCGGGCAAACTCTACCCGGGATAGGGCGCCTGTCGACAACTCCGGTGGACGGATGGAGCGAATTGTGAGTGAAGGTGCCCGTTTCTCAGGGTGCTCGGAAGCTAGTGTCCTGAGTCGGGAATCCGGTTGAGATACCCGGCGAGGTTGTCGAAGATCTGATCGGCGGCCTTGTCCCAAACGAAGGGGCGCGGGGCGGCGTTCCAGCCTGCGCCCCAGTGTTCGACGGCGGCAGTCAGTTCAGCCACGCTGCGGTGGGCGCCGCGGTGCAGTCACCTCGTCGTTCGTTCCGCGAACCAGCGCTCGATCAGGTCAATCCATGAGCTGCAGGTCGGGGTGAAGGGAGAGGGGACGCGGGACTGGCGCTGCAGCCAGCGCTGGAACTCCGCCGTGCGGTGGGTGGAGATGCTGTCCACGACATGCACGGCGAGTTCATCGGGCACATTCTGTTCGATCAGGTCGAGGAAGCGACGGAACTCGCGGGCACGGTGCCTCGATGTCATGTCGGCGACCGCATGGCCGGAGGCGACCCCGCATCAGGTGCGGGGCAGGCTATCGCGCACGTTGTCGATGAACTCCGGGACAGGCGAGAGCCGGAACTGCTCGACCGGGTGCGGCTTGAGCCCAAGGGCGCGCCAGATCCGAGAGCTTGCAAACTGCGACATGCCCAGCTCTGAGGCCATCGAACGGGTCGACCAGTGCGTCGCGCGGCGCGGCCGCTGCTCCAGCGTCTTGACGATCACCGCTTCCACCTGCGCGTCCGAAATCGTTTGCGGCGCGCCCGGACGTAGCTCATCGCTCTGTCCATCTAAGCCCTCTCAGCAAAGCGCTGCCGTCCACCGCCGGCTGTGACCTGACAGCAACCGAGCGCGGCGGCAATCTCGATGTTGGTCTATCCGGCCGACGCCCTGAACACGATCGGCGAGGGCAAGGCAAGCGCCTG
>JAPOYQ010000244.1 GCA_026706505.1 Gemmatimonadota bacterium | reverse complement strand
ACACCGGTTCGCCGAAGCTCGGTTACGCGGTGGGCTTCTCGGTGGCCAACTCGGAGCAGAAGGCCGTCATCGGCTCCGGCATCTATCTGTCAGGACAGACGAATGTCGCGCCCATTCCGTGGGGTAGCTTAAAAGGGTTTCATCCCAGGTGATTGCCGCGCACCGAGACACGGTGGTAAGGTTCAACCCTCTATGGCGTTTTCAACCGCAGTGCCCCCCAAGCGCTAGTACGCCACCGCGACCACGCGCCGCCTGCTGTAGCTTTCCTCATCGCCTTCGACGCGCAATTCCGCCACGTACAGCCCTGGCGCTACCTGCGTATCCCAACTCCCCCTACCATCCCAGACCCAAGCCCGACCACCAGCCTCGCCCTCTTCTTCCCGCACCCACACCAGCCGCCCCGCAAGGTCGAAAATCCGCAAGCCGATCCACCGCGCGGCCAAGACATTGACCAAGTCGAATTCCACTCGCAGCGCATCGTTGACCCCGTCGCCATTGGGCGTCAACGCCAGCGGCCCCATTGCCACGTTGGCCAACAGCCGCGCTCCCACGGGCAAGCGCACGGCATTTGTGCTACTGGCGACTTCCGCGTACGCGTCGCCCACATCCACCCGCTGTCGCAGCAGCGCGTCGGCAGGGCCCTGGGCGATAAAGGCGTCAAAGCGCGTGGCATCGACAAACACGGTTCCAGCAAAGCGCAATTCCACTAGCTGACGGCTCTTGACCGGCGCGGCCAAGGCAATAGCTAAACCCCCTTCCATCGGCGTGCCCGTCGCCTCCACCACCTCACCCTCCACCAACACCTCGACGAACTCAATCGGCGCGGAGCTCTCCACCTCCAAGTGGTCAAAGCCGCGACCTGCCACCCGCTGCGGACGAATGTAATAAGCAAACTCGGTCCGCTCCCCTGGTTGCACTTCGACTGGGAAGATCTCCCCCACCACTTCTTGCGCCACCGGATCGCCGAACTCGATCTCCATCCAATCTCCGGCCGCCCCCGCATCCGGCTGCTCGGACACCTAGGCGACATCCAACTCGGCGTATTGCCGCGGCGAGGGCGACGCGAATGGCTCGCCCGGCTGCAAGTACAGCTTGCTCCACGGACTCCAATTGGCCCCCGGCGACAGCGCGGTGTCGATCCGACCTTTAAAGGACGGGATGAGCTTGTTGTACTTCCGCTCGGTGACGACCCGGCCGTTTTTGTCGTGATAGGTGATGTCCATTTGCAGGTCATTGCCCGTGCGGCTGCGCACCTCCACCCGCGTCCCAGCGGGCGCGTCAGCTCGCCAGCGAATCGCGTGTACCTGCTTATCGCCGCCGAGATCGATCAGAGGCGAGGTCAGCATCACCCGCTGCGGATAGCCCTCGCCAAAAACCTGTAACTCGCGCGTGCCACCCCAAAACTGACAGGGCGGCACAATGCCGCAGCCCACACAAGCGGCCGCGCAGGCCGCGTCCCAAAACACCCATTCGATCCGCACGTAGCGCGTTCTGATCGGCGCAAAGTGGTGGTTGGCGATCCCGAGCTGGCGATTGGATGTCGTAGCTTTACCCGCGAATTGCCGGTGCCAGATGCGCGTGCCATTCGGTGCCAGCGCCCCATCCGAGGTTAGCACCTCATAGCGGTCAAAGTTGAAGCGGAACTGTCCAGGCCGCGACAAAAAATTCCCCACGATGCGCACCAAATCCACCCAATAAACCGCGCCCAAGTCCAAGGTCATGCGCGAGATCACATCAACCGAGCGGTTGATGCGGCGATTTTCCGTCCACAGGGAAAACCGCCCGTCGGCCAGCGGCAGCGAGTTGGCAAACGACGCAGCATCGCCAAAGCCGTCGATATCGACGATGATTTCCAAGTCCCCACCCTTGGCAGCTAGGTCCAAGGAGAGGTTGTCGCCGATGGCTTCGACCTCCACTTCGGCCAGCGCAGCCCCGGCTCCACAGTCGAGCATTTCGACGCGAATAAATTGCACAAACGGGTCGCGCACCGGGTCCAGGTCCAACGCAATCTGCTGCCGCTCATTTTCCTTGAAGCGCTCCTTCACGCGGTACACGAGGCTGCCTTCAATGGGGTTGCCGACCACGTCGATGGCTGGCTCCCCAGTGGAAAGCAACACGTCGAACAGCGCGCACGGCGGCGCACTCTCCAAAAAGGTCAGCGCGACCCGGCGCGCGGCCACGGCTCGTCCCAAGTCGATCTCGATCCACCAATCGTCTAAGTCGTCGGCCAAGTCGGGACTCCAACCGGTCATCCGATCCCCATCAATGGCCCGCGCCGCAGCCAGCACATTGGAGCCAGCCGCGCGAATCCCACCACCAAAGGCCGCAGCATCGCGCACGGGATCGACGTCTTTGCGGATTTCGACCGGGCGGATAATCCCAGCGTCGTCGAGTGCAACAATTCCCAGCGGCAAGTGCCAAGTCCGCCACTCATCAACCGCGTCAAAGCGGAGTTGTTCGGCGGTCAGCGAACTGGCTAGCCATAGCACAGCGACGGCGTGGAGGAATACTTTGCAACCCATGGTGTCTCCTATGGCATCGGTCGCCTCGGCTTGGCGTTCCCCACCGCAAGCGACGCGAAGCCATAGTATATCGAATCGCACTTCTCCCTCCAATCCGCGCTTGCCTCTTATACATGGC
>JAPOYQ010000932.1 GCA_026706505.1 Gemmatimonadota bacterium | reverse complement strand
CGTTCCTCTTCTCCGTGAAGAACATAGAACGAGGCTTGGGTGAAGCGCCCTTTGCGCATGCGCTGATTACCTATCACCCCATTCCCCAGCACGTCGGGGAGATGAAGACCAAGCCCACGCAGCAGGCCATTCGCATGCTCAGCGAGCACGGCATTTTTCCCGATTTCATCGTCTGTCGCGCCGAGACCGCCACCGACGAGGTGCGCAAGAAAAAGATCCAGATCGGTGCCAATGTGCCCTACGACCACATCATTTCAGCCCCGGACTCGGAGACGATTTACAATATCCCGCTGGTTTTGGAAGAAGAGAGGCTCGGCGAGAAGATTCTCAGCCGGCTCGGCTGCGCGCCCAAGAAAACCCCGGACTGGCGGCCTTGGCTGGAATTGGTCAAGCGCAGTCGGCATCCGCGTCAGTGTGTCCGCGTGGCCATGGTCGGCAAATACGTGGTCACGGGCGATTTTCAGCTCACGGACTCGTACATCTCGGTCAACCAATCGCTGATACACGCTGGCGTGGCGTCGGATGCGCGGGTCGAGATCACTTGGATTGACGGCCACCAGTTTGAGCGCGGCGAAATGGAGTTGGCAGAGCTTGACGCATTCGATGGCATTATCGTCCCTGGGGCCTTTGGCGCGGGAGGGGCCGAAGGGGTGATTGCGGCCATTCGCTACGCCCGCGAGCACAACATTCCCTATTTGGGCTTGTGCTACGGCTTGCAGCTCGCCGTGATCGAATACGCCCGCAATGTGGCCGGGGTTACAGAGGCTACTTCCGAAGAGTTCGACGAGGATTCCGAGTGGAAGGTCATCTGCGTCCAAGACACCGAGCAAAAGAGCGCGCTAGAGCAAAATCGCTACGGCGGCAGCATGCGCTTGGGCGCGTACGCCGCGGTGTTCAAAAACGACAGCCGCGTCCTCCAAGTTTACGAGGCGTCGGGCCGCCTCGACGAAGACGCCCGCCGCATCGAACAACTGCTGGCCAATCCCGATCAGGCGTTCCGCGTTGGCTTGGTCATGCTGGAGCGCGACAAAGTCGCCCTAGAGCGCCACCGCCACCGCTACGAGGTTTCGCCTCGCTTCGTCGAGCTGCTAGAAGAGGAGGGACTGGTCTTTTCGGGTTATCACCGCCGCGTGGACGGCACTCGCTTGATGGAGTTTATCGAGTTGCCGGATCATCGCTTCTTCATCGCCACCCAAGCCCATCCTGAGTTTAAGTCGCGGATGGACAATCCTTCGCCTTTGTTTGCCGGGTTTGTCGAGGCCGCGCTGGCTTACCAACAGGAGGTTGCAAGCCATGAGGAGAGGCAGGCGGCGGCCTCCTAGTTCGGTGGGCGGTACAATCGTCTCAGCGGGCCGCGCTTTCCCGGAGGGAGCGCGGCTTTTTCGCGCCGGGTGCTGTGGAGCTATGCTTTGGGCCTGCGGCGCGGGAGAAGTACCCGAAGAGCCGCTGCAGATCCCCGAGGTCGATGGGGAAGCATGGGATGCGCACATTGAGATAGGACGCCCCGGCCATCGCATCGAGATCCGCGCCGATTCTCTGCGCGAATTTTCCAAGTCAGAGCAGGTCGTCGCCACCGGCGGCGTAGAGGTCGCTTTCCGCGGCAACGAGGCCGTTTCGACGCTGCGGGCCGAGCGCTTGGTCCTAGAGCACAAGCGGGATCGCTTTGGCTTGGCCGGCGGCGTGGTTTTGCGCGCTGGGGACAGTTTAGAGGTGCAGGCCGATACCCTGCTGTGGGAAAACGCGCACGAGCAGTTGCGCATTCCGGGCGCGCTGCGGGTGGAGGTGGGTGAGGGACGGGAGTGGGGCCGCAATCTGACGAGCAATTTCTCCGTAGATGCGTGGTCCTTGGAAGCCGTCGAGGGCCTCTGGCAAGGCCAGGACGGAGCGGTGGTGGAAGTGCGCGCTCAGCGCGAGGAAAGTCGCCGCGTCGAGGGCGTACAAGAAATCGCCTACGACAGCGTTGAGGTGCGCTACGACGGCGTGCAATTGACCGGACCGCGCGCCACGTTCCTCCCACAGGCCCGTCGCTTCGACATCAGCGGAGGAGTCGAGGGAGCCGACTCGCTGGCGCAGTTTGCAGCCGACGAAGTCGCCGTGGATGCGGGAAAGCAGCGGCTGGTGGCGCGAGGCGCGGTTCACTACCGAGAGGAGGAGGCCGAGTTGCGGGCCGCGGAGGTAGAGGAGGACCGCAGCGCAGCGCTGTTGCAGGCCCGCGGGGAGCCGGCGACTTTTGTGCAAGGCGAGCGGCAGATCGAGGCGCGCCAGTTGGCGTATTCGCGTCCCGAGCGCGAGTTGACGGCGCAGGACGGGGTGGTCTTGCATGCTGAGAAGCGCGAGTTAACGGCCCAGACCCTCCGCTATAAGCGCGATGGTCAAGTCCATGCCGAGGGCGCGATTGTCCTAAAGGCACCCGAGTTGGATGGCTCGCTCGCCGGTGATTCGCTCTTTTTCGACTTGGAGCAGGAGGCCGGGTGGATGCGGGGAACGCCCTCGCTGCGCCAACGCGAACTTGTGTTCGCCGCCCCTGTGTTGCGCTTCGATCTCGTACAGGGCCAGTTGGCCGGAACCGGGGGTTTTGCGCTGCGCGCCGAAGGATTGGAGGTTGCAGCCGAGCGCGGTGCATATGAAGCGGATTCAACGCG
>JAPOYQ010000666.1 GCA_026706505.1 Gemmatimonadota bacterium | reverse complement strand
GGGCGCGCCGCGTGCCGCTCGGCCAAGACCCGTAAAGCGCCTCGCACCGTCGTTGCGGTACAGCTCGGCGCGGGGTTCGCGGCCTAGGGCATAGCCGGAGAGGCGCGTGCCATTGACAATGAAAATATCCACGTCCCCATCTAGGTCGTAGTCTAAAAGGGCCGTTCCGCCCGTATTGCATTCGACGATGTGCTCTTTTTGCGGCGTCCCAGATACGGTGCGCAATTGGACTCCCGCTTCGGCGGCTACATCGACGAAACTAGGCAGCGCCGCTTCTCCTCCGTCGCCCCCGCACCCTGCCAATGCCCAAATAGCAACTAGTACAAACCACATTTACTGTTGCACCCTCAAGGCTGCGGCCTCGGCACGAGCCGCGCGGCCTTCTGCCACTTGGCCCTGCTGGATTAGCGCAGTCCCCAAGCCGTCGAGGGCCGAGACCATGCTCCCGTCGAGGGACAAGGCGCGGCGAAACGCAGCGACCGCCTCTGCGTACTCGCCGAGGGCCAAGCTGTTGTTGCCTATGTTTTCAAAGGCCAACGCGTAGTCGGGCTTGTGGCGGACCGCGCGCAGCAAAAAGGGCCGAGCAGCCACGTGTTGCTCTTGCAGCGAATAGATCACCCCGATGTTGTGGCTGGCCTCCGCATACGTGGAATCGAGAGCCAAGGCCGCCTCGAACTGTTCGAGTGCCGCCGCCAACTCCTTTCTGCGCAAATAGACCAACCCCAAGTTGAAATGCGTGGCCGCCTGCTTGTCGGTCGCCAGCGGCACGGCCTGGCGATAGAGCAGGCGACGGTAGTGATCCTCGTCCATCGTCGCGCTACTCAACTGCTGAAAAAGTTCGATCATTCGCGCCCCCTCGGCGTCGCGGCCCGTGCGCGCATAGAGCGTGCCCAAGCTGTAATAGGCCGAGGTGTAACCCGGGTCTGCGGCAATGGTCTGCTCCATGGCCGCCATGGCCCGCGGATCGTCCTGCAAGCGCAAGTACACCAGCGCCAAGTAGTAGTGGGCGTGCGCCAAGTCAGGGTCGAGTTCAATCGCCTTCAGCAGCGCGGTCTTGGCGTTTTCATTGTCGCCGCGCGAACACAGCACAAAGCCCAACACAAAGTGCCCATAGCCGCTCTGTCCGGCCAGCTGCAGCCCCTCTTCGACCGTTGCAAGCGCCTTTTCGTACCCGTCGCCGCGCTCGTTGTACAGCAGCGCCAAGGCCCAGTACGCTTCGGCAAAGCCCGGCGCTTTTTCGAGTGCGTGCTTAAAGATAGCTATGGCCTCGCTCTTGCGGTGCTCTTTGGCGAGGGCAACCCCGAGGTAGTAGTGGGCATCCGCGTCGTCGGGCGCGATCGCGACTAGTTCGGACAGCACGTCAACGGCGCGGCGCGTGCGGTCCTTTTGCAGGTAGAGCCACCCCAAGGCCAAGAGCACTTCCGGGTCTGCCGGATCTTGCCCGTAGGCGCGTTGATAGAATGCAAGGGACTGGGGCGTGGCAGGCTTTTCGAGGATGTGGCGTTCCGGAGCACCACAGCCGATCCCTCCGAGAAGGCCGACTAGCCCTATCCACATCGCAGCAAGGCGCATGTCCATTTATTAGGCAGTAAAGCGCCCGGCATCTCCGCTAGAGAACGCCGGGCGCTTTGGATCCACAGAGAAATAGTGCGGCCCCTAGTCTTGGAGGCCTGCGAAAACCCGAATGAAGAGCAAAGAGTTGGTTTCGGTCGCCTCGGCAAAGGCCCGGCGCTCCCAGCGAAAGCCCGTATTCATGGTCAGCGAATAACCAAGGTACGCCGACCTGTTGGAAAGCTGTAAGGCCAGCACCGAACCCGTAAAGTCATCGACGTATCCGGGCGGCAAGATCTCTGGGCGCTCTTCAAGGTTGCGGAAGAGGTTCAACTCGACGCCGTATTCGATAAAGGTGCCGGGCAGGAGGAAGTACTTCGAGGTCAGCATGTAAAACTGCGACCATTCGGTGATGTCGAGGTCAGTGCTAAAGGTCGGGTTGATCTTGCGGTACACGCTCTTGTAACGCGGCCAAAAAGACAGGTTGTCAGTAATCGGCAGGGGGTAGTCCACCTTGTTGATAGCGCCAAAGAAGAGGCGGTCGTCCTTGATCTCGGCCTGCTCGCCGCGCTGCCTAAACCAATCGTACTTCACCTTGTTGTAGATGTTCAAGTTTTTAAGACGCAGGTAATCGAACGTTAGATAGCCAGTCCAGACAAAGGTGTCTTGGGCGATCAGCGGATCGATAGTTTCGCGAAATCCATCTGGGTCGACCCATTGGATCACATCGTCTTCGATGTCGTCTTGGACCGAGCGAGCGTATTGGAAAGCCCGAGCCTCAATGCCCGGCCATTTCCACTCGCCCGTGACTACCGCATAGCTCATCTGCGCGCTGCGCTTGGAACTAATCTCGTCGGCCGTGGAGTAGCCCACCGTCGCCTTGATGGCTTCGGTCAAGTAAACGCCCCCGTACACGTTGTAGCCATCGCGGTCGTGTCGGTAGGGATAGTCGGCGAATGTATCGTTCTCAAAGCGGTCGATGACGTTGTTGTTGTTCATATCAACGCCAAAGAGGAACTCGGGTGGATCGACGTTGTAGCGCAGAAACGGCTCGGCGAAATCCGGCTCGCTGTTGTCGTTTTGGTTAAAGTCCGAGATGAAGTCCGCG
>JAPOYQ010000094.1 GCA_026706505.1 Gemmatimonadota bacterium | reverse complement strand
GGAGACGCAACCGACTGAGAAGGGGGTCTCCCACTTTCTGATAGGATAATGACACGGTGACGGCTTTGGTCAGATCCGCTCGCGCCGATTTGAGGGGCAGGGCGCGGTCGGCCTGTAAACTCAGGCGTCCGTTGCGCTCGCAGACGCGGCCCTCTACGAGGATGGTTTCACCTTCCACAAGTAGCTGTTGGTGGTTGGCGAAGGCTTCGGCGAAAAACGCGATATCGCCCGTGTCGTTGAGGTCTCTGAGCGTGACAAAGGCAAAGGAATTGCCGCGGCGGTCAAAGAGCTTGCGCACCTCCTCGACTAGGCCGCCGACTCGCAGCGGTGCACCATTGTGTTGCCCCTCTATCTCGCTTAGAGGCCGCGCGAAATTTTTTAGGTCGCGGGCGTAGGGCTTGAGCGGATGGCTGGAAATATAAAAGCCCAACAGGTCGCGTTCCTTGGCCAGCTTCTCGCGCTCGGACCACTTCTCGACCTCGGGTAGGCCCTGCACCACTAACTCGGACGAGTCGCCGCCGTCGAAGAGGCTGATCTGCCCCTTCTCGCGGTCTTCCTGAGCCTTGCCTGCGGCCTTTAACGCCAGATCTAGTGCCTCCATTTTCTGTGCGCGATGACCTTCAAGACCGTCCAATGCCCCAGCAGCAATCAGGCTCTCGACCACGCGCCGGTTGACTGCGCGCAAATCGATGCGCTCACAGAATTCGAACAGGGTAGTAAAAGACCCGTCTGCAATCCGCGTATCAACCATGCTCTGCGCCGCGCCCTCGCCGACGTTCTTGATCGCTGACAAGCCATAGCGAATGCCCTCGTCCGTCGGCGTAAAATTGAGCGTACTCTGGTTGACGTCCGGCGGCAGGACGGGGATGCCCATGCGGTGGCACTCGTCGAGCAAGACGGTCAGCCGGTCCGTATCTTTGCGTTCAAGAGTCAGGCTAGCGGCCATGTACTCTTGGGGGTGATGGGTCTTGAGATACGCGTTTTTGTACGCGCCCTCGGCATAGCAGGCCGCGTGCGCCTTGTTGAAGCCATAGCCGGCAAAAATCTCGATCTCGCCAAACAGCTTGTTGGCCAATGTTCTTTCTACCCCGTGTGCGACACAGCCGCCGACGAAGTCTTTTTTGACCTTGGCCATTTCCTCGGGCTTTTTCTTGCCCATTGCCTTGCGCAAAATATCGGCTTGGCCGAGGGTGAAACCGGCCAGTTCTTGGGCAATGCGCATAACCTGCTCCTGATAGACCATAACCCCATAGGTCGGCTCTAAAATCGACTCTAACTTGGGGTGGTCGTAGGCAACAGCCTCTTCGCCGTGCTTGCGGGCGATAAAGGTCGGGATCTTGTCCATCGGCCCCGGGCGGTACAGGGCATTCATGGCAATAATGTCTTCGATGGTGTCCGGCTTGAACTTGCTCAGATGTTCGCGCATCCCCGCGGATTCAAACTGGAAAACGCCGATCGTCTCGCCGCGGCCGAACAAGTCGAAAGTGGCCCGGTCGTCCCACGGAATGGCTTCCAAATCAAAGTCTGGCTCCTTGAGTTGAATCAGCCGCACGGCCTCCTCGACCAGCGATAGCTCCGTCAAGCCCAAGATGTCCATCTTCAGCAAGCCGATGTCCTCCATGCAGGTCTCGCCGACAAACTGGGTGGTTATAATCCCGTTTTTGGGAGAGCGATAGAGCGGCACGTAGTCAGTCAGTTCGCCGGGAGCGATGATGACAGCGCAGGCGTGGACCGAGGCGTGGCGCGCCATGCCCTCCAGCTTGCGGGCGTATTCGATCAGCTTGCCTTCGTCGCCGGGCGCTTGAGCCACCTGCTGCAGCTCGGGCACCCGCTCGATGGCCTTGTCGAGGGTAATCTTCAGTTCGGTCGGCACCTGCTTGGCGATGCGGTCCACCTCGCCAAAGGACATGCCCAAAACCCGCCCGACATCGCGCACCACCGCTTTAGCCCCCATAGTTCCAAACGTGATGACCCGTGAGACGTTGTCCTTGCCGTACTTATCCACCACATAGCGCAGCACCTCGTCGCGCCGGGTGTCGTCAAAGTCAATGTCGATATCGGGCGGCTCAATGCGCTCGGGATTGAGAAAGCGCTCGAAGATCAGATCGTACTTGATGGGATCTATATTGGTAATGCCGAGGCAATACGAGGCCAAGCAGCCAGCGGCCGAGCCGCGGCCCGGCCCCACGGAAATGCCCTGATTACGGGCGTAGTTGACAAGGTCCCAGACGATGAGGAAATAGCCGGAAAAATCCTGGCTGGTAATGACGCTTAGCTCGTAGTCGAGCCGCTCCTGCACGGCCGGATCAACGGTTCCATAGCGCCACTCCAAGCCTTCCTGCGCCAGTTGCGTCAGGTAGTCGTCGCTGGAATCATAGCCAGCCGGGATCGGAAAATCCGGCATATAGGTTTTCCCGAACTCGAGTTCGACATTGCACTTGTCGGCAATTTCGAGAGTCCGCTCCAGCGCGTCGGGCAAATCGGCAAACAGCGTTCGCATCTCTTCGGGACTCTTCATATAGAGTCCGTCGGGATAGCACAGGCGATTTTTCTCGTCAACCGTTTTGTTGGTCTGAATGCAGATCAGGGCGTCGTGGGCGTCGTGGTCGGTAGCACGGAGGAAGTGGAAGTCGTTGGTGGCCACCAGCGGCACTCCCAGCTTGCGATGC
>JAPOYQ010000848.1 GCA_026706505.1 Gemmatimonadota bacterium | reverse complement strand
CCTCCGCTTTTCCGGCCAAGGCGCGGCCAACAATCAGTTTCTCGCCGCCCTGCGGTCCCGTTTCCCCGATTACCTAGACATCGACTACGAAGACTTGGAGGTCGATGCCTTTCGCAAAATAATCGACCAGCGGCGTCTGGAAATGACTCGCTTTCTGGACGAGGGGTGTGCCCAAGGCGGACTCACGCCGGCCTTCGTCGATTACTACCGCGCTGCAATCACTTATGAATGGGCCAATTTAGTGGTCTCCTATCCCACTGACTACATGTTTGCCAATGGAAACAGGAACGAAGACCTCCCCGCGGACTATCACGAAGCCCTCGACCAGATTGAACTGGTTGACGAAGCGGCTATCGGCACCACCGATTACCGCACCTTTCTGGATCGCAATTTTGTTCGTATAAGAGAAGACGCCGATGATCGAGTACAACTGAAGCAACTATCCGACAGCCAACGCCAAGACCATATTGAAACCTACACCCCCTACAATCAGGCCAAGCGGACCTTGCACGGCAAAGTCCGGTACTTTTTTATCGCCGGAGAAATCGTTTGGGGCTTTCGGAAGGGCTGGTTTGACCAAGGGGAACAACGCCTAGCCGAATTCCTCCAAGACAACCCCTATCCCGAATACACCGAGGTCGTCGAGGAGGTCGTGCGGGAAACATCCAAGCTCAAACCCGGCCAGCCCGCGCCCGACTTCACCCTCAGTGATCTCCAAGGCCAAAGCGTCTCCCTGAGCGATTTCAAAGGGCAGTCGGTTTTCTTGGACTTTTGGGCAAGTTGGTGCGGTCCGTGCATCGGGGCAGTACCCTATCTGGAAGAGATCAAACAGCGGACCCGTGACCAGAAGGTGGTCTTTTTGAACATTTCTTTGGACCCCGCCGACGAGTGGCACCAAGCGGTGGAAGAGCACGGACTGACCGGCGTCCACGTCCACTCTCCGGGTGGCTGGCAGTCGGCAGTGGCTCAGTTGTACCAGGTCCAGAGCATACCCTCCTATTTCCTAGTGGGGCCAGACGGCTGCATGGACGGCCGCGTCGACATACCCTCCTTCCTAAGGGCTCCAGACGGCCGGATGGCCGGTCGCGATGTCTTCAATGCCATTGTCGAGGAGGTGGTCGTCCGCATTGAGAAGGTCGCGTCTGGGAAGGTGCCGTTGTCAAAAAAAACAGGCTATATTATTAGGACAACGAGGCGGCGATGAGTCCCGCTAAATGTCGAATTCGCGCTATCCCTCGCTCCGCACCATCTACTGACGACAGGTTCCCATGTCCCCCCCCAATATCGTCTATATCCACTCGCACGACACCGGCCGCTACGTCCAACCCTATGGCCACGCCATACCCACGCCTCATATCCAGCAGCTAGCCGAGGAAGGCGTCCTCTTCCGCCAAGCCTTTTGCGCCAACCCCACCTGCTCGCCCAGCCGCGCCTGCCTGCTCACGGGCCAGTGGGCTCATTCCTGTGGCATGACCGGCTTAGTCAATCGCGGCTGGACCTTGCCTCACCCCGAACGGCTGCTGACCCATACCCTGCAAAGGGCCGGTTACACCACAGCCATGGTCGGCTTCCAGCACGTGGTAGCGGACATCGACGACGGTGGCTTCACCCGCCTGTTGCCCCAAGAGGCTCCCGATACCCCAACCGAGGACCGAGCCGCCGCCTTTTTGGCCGAAGATCATCGCGCGCCCTTCTATTTGGACGTGGGCTTTGGCGAAACCCATCGCCAAGGACGCGGTTTTGCGCCCCAGCCCCAAGACGAGGCTCCCACCGATCCGCGCTATGTGCGGCCGCCCGCGCCCTTCCCCGATACGCCCGAGACGCGCCGCGACATGGCCGCCTACATCGACGCGGCCCGCACCCTCGACGCCAAAATGGGCCGCGTCTTCGCCGCCCTGCGCGACAATGGCTTGGCCGACAATACCCTCGTCATTTGCACCACCGACCACGGAATAGCCTTCCCCACCATGAAGTGCAACCTCACCGATCACGGCATTGGCGTCATGCTAGTGCTGCACGGCCCGGGCGGCTTCAGCGGCGGCCAAGTGCTTGATGCCTTGGTCAGCCAAATAGATATCTATCCAACGGTTTGCGCCCTAGCCGGAATCGCGTTGCCCGATCACGTGCAGGGCACCTCGCTCCTGCCCCTGGTAAACGGCCAGGCCCAAGAAATCCGCGGCGAAATTTTCGCCGAAGTGAACTACCACACCTACTACGAACCCCAGCGCTGCATCCGCACATCGCGCTTCAAGTACATCCACCGCTTCGACCAGCGCCAATACCCAGTCCTGCCCAATTGCGACGACAGCTTGACCAAAGACTATTTTATTGACCAGGGCTGGCGGCAACGTCCCCTAGAGCGCGAACGGCTCTACGACTTGGTTTTCGACCCGCACGAAACCCACAACTTGGCCGCAGACCCCAATTGCCAAGATCACCTAGAGGAGCTGCGCCAACGCCTCGACCAATGGATGCAAGACACCGACGATCCTCTAGCCCACGGACGCCCCGTAGTGCCGCCCGCTACCGCGGTAGTCAACGACCCCGATGCCCGCTCGGCCTCGGAGCCGCACCACCCGGCCCGCGAATTTTTGGGCATCTATCCAGAGTGATATAATTGTCAGAGGCTTATCGGTCCACGCCGTAAGCCTCGCTACCATCAACCAAGG
>JAPOYQ010000550.1 GCA_026706505.1 Gemmatimonadota bacterium | reverse complement strand
TTGCGGGAATGCCAGCACGCCTAGAACTCGACGAACTGCTGATGCTGATATTCCGCTTCCCGCTGATGCGCCGAAGCACTGTCGCGGCTGGCGTGGAATACGAGATTTTCTCGCAGTTGCAAAATCCCACGCCACCCGGTGCAGAAGATAGCTTCCGCGGGCTGACCACCACGGCACAACTGATCAATTTCTCGGATTACCTAGGCTACCGATTGACTACGACCTTGGGCTTTGAGCTAACGCGGACCAGCTTCGAGGGTCGGCAGAGCGAATTGACGACGCGGAGCTTTATCACGATTTACTCGGGAGTCGAGCGGTAGAGAACATGCCGCAAAAGCTATTTGCGCTACCGTCTAGGTAACTAGGCGGTTTTTTTATTTTTGCGGTTCACATAGTCGCACTTTGTGGATCATATAGGACAAATGAGCTACCGGCCAACCCGCCCTCTTCCGCAAAGGAGGGCTTCAATGCAATCCTTAGCCATTCGCATCCTGTATGTCGCCCTAATCGACATCCATACAGAGAGGAAGTTTTGCGCCGACCAGCCGACATAAGCGCCGAAGCCGTAGAGCACTACGGACGCTTGGTGCTCAAGGTGGCCTATAAGATCGTCGCCAATACCGATGAGGCGCAGGAGGTCTTCCAAGAAACCTTCCTGCGCTTCCACGCCGCCTGTATGCGCGGCGAGCTCATCGCCCACCCCAAGGCATGGCTTTGTCGGGTGGCGACCAACGCGGCCTTCAAAATCCGGCGCTATCAACATCGAGCGCTGCTCTACGAAGAGGAAAACACCGCGCTGCAAGCCGATGCCGACAAAGACGCCGAGCACCGCTTGCTCATGGACCGGGTTCGCGACTTGGCCGCTGAATTGCCCGAGCGCCAGCGCATGGTCTTCGCCCTGCGCAACTTCGAGGGCTGGCCCTTTGCCGAAATCGCCGCGCGACTGGGGTGCAGCGAGGAGTCGGCCAGAGCCAGCGAGTACAAAGCACTTAAAAAGATCCGCGCCCACTTGGGTGCTGGCTGCAAGGACTAAGCACCATGGACAGAGCCGAATTTGAAAGCAAACTGAGCGACTACGTGCGCGGCGAGCTATCGGCTGCGGAAGCGCGACAGATCGAAACCTATCTGACCGAGCATCCAGAAGCGGCCGACGACTTGGAAGCGGTGCGTACCGTGTTGAAACTGAGCGCTGACATCGGCACCTCCGAACCATCGGACGCGCTTTTTGCGGCGGCACGTACTAACGCGCTGGAGGCGATCCAAGCAGCGGACAAGCGTCAGCCCACGGGATTCTGGCAGCGGTTGCAGCGGCCGATGTACCTGTCGGGGCTGGCCGCCGTGCTGGCAGGGGTGGTATTCGGGGTACTCTGGCAGGGGAACACTTCGGCGTGGGCAGAGGTGGTCGCCGAGGTGCGTAAGCTGCACTCCGTGCGCGTCGAAGGCTGGTTCCGTGGAGAAAAGGGTGAACAAGTGCCAGTGCAGCAATGGATCAAGGCACCGCACTTTTTCCGCTCTAAAGTCGGCACCGGTGCGGCGCGGCGCGAGGCCGTGATGAACAATGAAAAAATACGGGTTTACATGGACGGCGTCTGGTATGGGGAAGACCGGGGCGCGGAAAGTGCGTGGTCCATAGACAAGGTCGCCGAGCAACTGGCCCTGCCCGGGAGCGAGCAACTAGAGCCTTGGACCTATCAGATTGAGCGCGAAGATCGGGAACCGACAGTGCTTTTTTCGCTCTGGCGGCGCTCCTCGCTGGGCACTAAGACCCCGTCGGATATCCGGTATGAAGTCGAAGTAGATGCCCAGACGCGCTTGCCTAGCCACGCTCGCGTTTATCTGGATGTGGGCCGTGAAGATTGGGAACTGGTTAGTGAATTGAATTATCTGGATTACAATACCCCGCTGGCGGACGAGCTTTTCATGGTCGCCGACGATGCGGTTCCGTCCTTCACTGACTCCGTGCGGTCCGCCCTGCCGTTTGAGCAAATCCTATATCCCTTTGTGCCTTGGCAGCAGGCAATCTACATGCCGCTGGGTGGCATGGATATCATCGTCCATCCTCCTTCGGATGACCATAGTAAGGGATTTGAGGGCCAAGCTTCGTCCACAAAAGGCGCAATCACGCGCCACGAATTTCACCGTACCCCACTGGCTGAGATCGTGCGGGTCCTTGGAAAAATGCCGGTGGAACCCCGCATCGAGCAGACGATCCCGAGCCTAAAATCGGAGATCATACGGGTCCTTTGGAAAGAGCCGATGGAGACCCCAGAGCAGAAACTGGCCAAGCAGCGATACTCCGTGCGGATTGCCTATAGCCATAGCCTAACCTCCACCGAGCGCGTCCAACGCCTCGGCCGCCGCTTTGGCTTTGTCGCTGAGAAGGAAGAGCGGCAGGGGACTAGGACGCGTAGGATTTTTACCCAAGACGGCTCCGAGTTTCCAACGAACCCGCAAAATCCGCAAGAAAGGTCTCTGTGGATCAGAGACAAACGCTACCGCTCTACGGGATTGCCGCTTGGGTCTGCGATCCAGAATATGCTCTCGAACGCCGCGCTCTACGATTTCGTCAAAGGCTATAACGAAGACCTCGACGAAATCGAGCTGCAATGGGACGGCGTGGCAGCAGACAATCCCTTTGAGCGTCCAGTAGATATTGACGTCGATTTCTCC
>JAPOYQ010000707.1 GCA_026706505.1 Gemmatimonadota bacterium | reverse complement strand
TTCCCAGATGGCCTGCAGGTGCAGCCGGTCGAGTTCGGGCAGCATGTGGTCCACTTGGACGGCGGTGATGCCGCCCTCTTCGACTGCGTAACGCAGCACGTCGGCGACGGATTGGACGCGACTAAAAGTGCGAAAATTTTCAGCGTCGCGTTCCTTGTTCTGGTAGGAACAGCCATCGTAGGGATGGATACCCATAATCAGGCGGGGAATCTCGGCTTGGCCGATATGGGTCGTAGGGACGCCACAACCTTCGAGATAGGTTTTCATCGCGCTTTTCCTTTAGACTTGGCGCTCGGCAAAAGGGGTCCAGCCGCGGCCGGGATTGTGGATGGGGGTCTGTTCGTAGCGGGTGCGGATTTCCTTGAATTTGGCGATGTCGGTGACTTCGCGCGCTGGATTTTGCGCGTCTTTGATGACAAAGTCGCCCTCCCCAGGCCAGCAGGCCATGGTGACCGGATCGCGTTCCGGCTCGAAGTCTGCGGGGTCTTCGTCGATATTGTTCGGGATTTCGGCGTCTTGGTAGCGGAGATCGACGCTCCAGCGAACGATATCGGTGTTGTTCTCAAAGGAAGCGTGCGGGGTGAGATTGGTCATAAAGAGCACCGACCCGGCGCGCATTGGGCAGGCCACAGGCTCGGGGGCTGGCAGGTCTTCGCGGGCGATTTCGAGATACCCACCTTGCCCGCCGGTGTAGTGGCGATAGACGCCGCTGCGGTGCGATTTGGGGAGGACGTACAGGCAGCCGTTTTCAATGGTGGCATCGACGAGGGGAATCCAGCAGGTCACGATTAGGCTCTGGTCGCAGTGAGGCATGAAGTAGCCCGAGTCTTGGTGCCAGGGCACGGCCCCACGCGAGTAGCCGGGAGCCTTGGGGCGGACGCGGTACACGGACGAGCCAATGATGTCGGGACCGACGAGGCTTTCGATGCAGGAGACGAGCGGCGGATGGCGCAAAAAGTCGAGAATGGCTTGTTCTTTGAAGCCGCCGCCGCCGTGCCCCATGATCGTTCGGGTCACGCGCTCGCCGACTTCGACATCGGCTTTGAAGAGGGCGCCGAGCCGGGTTTCAAAGGGTTCGGCGGCAAAGGTTTCCGCGCCGAGTAGCCCTTCTTCTTGCAGAGTGGCACACGTCTGGTCAATGACGGCGGTGAGGCCATCTTTGAGGGGTTGGAGATCGGCTTGGGAGTAGATGTCTTCTTTGACTACGTAGCCGAGATCGTGGAATTGCTGGCATTCGGCAGTGGTTAGACTCATGACATGCTCCGGGTGAAAGGGTCGTCAAAGGGTATTTCCTCTGTTCGCTCTAGTCAATGGCGTTTCGGAGCAGTATTCTTCTCGCGGCCTCGTTCTCAGACGCGAACAAAAATGCTGCGGCGCTGTCGAGATGTGTGGCCGTCCGCCCGTCCGCTGCTGCTTGCTGGCGAAGCTGGTATAGCGCGATGGGCAGCCTCAGATCTTCTGGGTTGTACGGAAAGGTCTTGCCAGCGTGCTTTCTGCGGTAGTTCTGTAGCGCTTCGAGATAGCGATAGCCGAATTCTATAGTCGGCTCGATTATGGTGCCCTCGCCGTAATCGTTCCAAGTGACAATCTGGATCAGCGACGCGCGCGCTCCGGCGAGTTCTAGCGTCTCGCCAAAAACTGCTCCCTCTTGGTCGTCTAGGTACCCGTAGCTTTCGCGCACACCGGCTTCCTCGTAGATGTCGTGGAACTTGGAAAACACCGTGCCGACGCCGCCCTTTTCGTAAAGCTGGCTTAGGTAGGCGCGCCAAGCGGCGGGAGATATGACGCGGCCGTCGTGTACTGGAGGCCACCCGAATATCCCGTCGGCTTCTTTCTGCAGCGTGTTCAGAGTGTAGAAGTACGGAGGTTGCGGCAAGCCCGAAAATAGCTCCTTCCACGACGCCCCTTTGAAGTACTGGGGGCCGAATACGAGGAGCAGGGGTCGGCCAGCAATCTTGGCGTATTCGTCGGCGACAAACCAGTGGTCCTGCATCCAGCGCAAGACTTCCTGGCCGTGGCTAAGGGCTTGGCTTTCGCGGAGAACTCCATCGTTGACGAGGTGTTTTATCGTTTGGTCTTCGTAACAAATGGCGAAGCTCAATCCGGCCTTTTTAATATACGCGATTAGGTGGTTTGTATTGTGGTGGATTGCGGCGTAATCGCGGTGATCTTTGATGCCGTACCAGTCGATGATTGCGCCGTCGATACCCGCGAACTTCATAAGCAACACATGACATTCCAATGCGTGTGGATCGTTTGAATCGTACGGCCCGATCAATGGGTAGTAATGAGAGGCTATTTCGCGGCGGCCATCGTCGGCGATTGTGTCGGGGTCGAAGTGATTCATGGTCCAGTGCCAGCCCCATTCGCCGCTGACGGGTTTTGATGAGTACCAGGGCATGTAGTGGACCATTATTTGGGGATTTGTCTCAGACAGAGGCAGAACGGCCGGGTCAACGAGGCTTTTGACGCAGGAGCACAGCGACACACAGCACAGGGCGATGAGCGGCAGACGTTTCACTTAATTCAAGGTTTAGGATTTTCCCACGTACCCTGGACGGGACTAGCCTCAATGCGGAAGATGGCTTGGGTGATTTCGTCGCTGGTCAAGTAGAGGTGTCCGGCCTCGTCCGTAGTCAGCCCAACCGGCTTACCCCATGCGTTACTGGAAT
>JAPOYQ010000125.1 GCA_026706505.1 Gemmatimonadota bacterium | reverse complement strand
CCACCTCCATCGCGTACGAGAAGTCGAGGTTGGCCGCGACTTCGGTTTGGATGTAATCGCGCGGGCGGAACGACGTCGGCGTATCCGGCCCCAGCGAGGCATTGATAGTATTGAAGATGAAAAATTCGATATTGCTGCGGGCGGCGCTAACGCTGGCATCCCACTTGAGGCCACCAGAGCGGGCACTGCGCAGGCCAGCCACCAAGCTCATATCGAGGATGTCGGCTCCAAAGCGCGGCGTAAAACCCCCGGGGAAGCGTTCGTTGAACAGAAAGAGATCGCCCTGGTGCCCATCGACGAAAGCTTGGATCTCGTCGAAGCTGGAGTCCAGGGAGGGTACCTCCAAGTTCGCGGGATCAACGTCGTCGTCCGGATCGAGATCGGCTACGGCCCGCTGATCGCCAATGCGAAATACGCTGCTGCGCGCCGAGGAAGTACCCGGAGCGCGGAAGAAAAAGCCTCCTTCGGCGCGGCGCTTGGCCCAGCCGCCAAAGCTATAGGCTTCAGACCCATTGCCGAGATCAACTCCACTGTTGAAAAAAGTGTTCCACACGCCGTCGAGGTCGGGACTGCCCCAAATCTGCGCCGGCTCTTTGACAGGATAGCCCCTATTTCTCAGCATCTCCGCATTGGTGCGTTGGCCGCTGCGGATGGTTGGATCGCTCTGGCGGTACTCGACGCTGACGTTGAGAAAACCGTCCTCGCTAAGCGGCAGGCCGACATTGGCCGCGACTTGGGACAAGCGGCCGTCGCCTTCGAAGTACTGGCCTGCTCGCGATTCCATTAGTACCCCTTCGGAGGCTTCGCGCAATCGCAGATTCAGCACCCCGGCGATGGCGTCGGATCCGTACTGGGCCGCCGCTCCGTCGCGCAGCAGTTCCATTTGCGTCAAGGCAATGGCCGGGATTACGCTCAAATCCGGCCCTTGCGATCCCGTATTGAGCGAACTGCCCAGCAGTGCGATTACGCCGGAGCGATGGCGGCGCTTGCCGTTGACCAGCACCAGCAGGTTGTCCGGCGGCAGGCCCCGCAGCGTGGCCGGGCGTACCAAGGTCGCTTCGTCGTCAATACCGTGCCGCTGGATATTGTACGACGGAGCCAAGGTGCGCAGCATGTCGTCCATATCGACCGCAGCCTGCGTGCGCAGCTCGTCGGCATTCAGTACATCTACGGGCGCGGCCGACTCCTTTTCCGAGCGCGGCGCGTGGCGCGACCCCACGACGATGGCTTCTTCCATCAGATAGATGTCCTCGGTATAGGCCCCCTCATCTTCCTCCGTCTCAGCCTCCTCGGACCACGCCGCCTGCCCGACGACGAGCGAACTGACGAGAATGAGGCTCAGGGCCGCCGTTCCCAATAGGCGCATTAGACCGACCAAGTCCGCATCCATGCTCCGCATAATAAACCCTCCCGGTTAAGCGTCTGATGTGATTAAACCCTCAATATACAGTATTGTGTAAGTAGACAGATACAATAACTATATACAGATTCACATATACGACAGAAAATGCCCGGTTTCTCCCAATACACCATCAATGCACAGCCACAATCCGGCCGCCGTCGCCTCGCCCAAAATCAGCCCTAGGAAAAAGGGCTTGGCCCGCTCGTAGAGTGGCATTCCACCCCACTTGACAATGCCCAGCTTGAGCGCCCACGCGATGAACACGGAAAACCACACCTGATTGGCCAGCCAGCCGACGCTGACAATAAACCCCAGCGGGTGCAACGGCCACCAGTAAAACCGATGATGTCCCCACAAGAGCACGGCCTCGAAGAGTCCACCGATGCCGGTGAACAACCAACCGCGCATATCGGCTGGCAGCGGATCGACGATCGGCCGCGCCATATCGGTAAACGTGCGATTGGCCTGACGAGTCATAAAAAACGGATGCAAATTGATCCCGCCGTGCTCGTAGCACACCTGAAAAATAATCCACGTCGCCCCGGCCAAACTCACCACTAATGCCAGCACCATCCCCCAAAACAGCCGCCTTTTAGAGCCAACCACCGCCTCGGCCAGCTTGAGCGAATTGGCCGCGGCAATCATCGGAAAAAGCCGCATCTCGGACTGCCAGACATAGGTAAAGGTCAGGGCCGTCAGCCCCTTGGCTCCAATCACCGGTGCGCCAACAGCGGAGATGACGAAAAACGCCGCCACCATCGGCGAGCGCGCCGTCGCCAGTCCGGCCGTGGCTACTGCCCGCGTGACGAACACGTAGAAGATCAAGCACACCAGCAAAAACAGCGGCAAAATCGCCAACGGCACTCCGGATACCCACAGCCACACGCCCACGAAGAGCAGGCTGACCAAAAAGCCAAAGAACGCCACCCGATAGGAAAGCATTTCTCCTGAATCATCCACCGTCGGATCGCCTCGCCACGCCTTGCGCCACACCGCCCCCAAGTGCCGCCGCCCCATCCACAAGGTATAGCCAACAAAAATCAGACAGGCCCCCATCACCTCGTGCGTCAGATCCGCAGTCTGCGAGTATGAGTAGAGACTGAGCTTTTCGGTACTGGCAATGCCCAACGAGGAGAAAATCCCCTCTTGCGCCTTGTTGAAGAGGTAGAAAAACCAAATTGAAAAGGAAATATCCAAGTTGACCAAATAGAAAAAGCCGATCCACGCATACACCCAATGCGAATTCAGCTTAGTGCCGATCCACGGCAGT
>JAPOYQ010000378.1 GCA_026706505.1 Gemmatimonadota bacterium | reverse complement strand
CGATCGCCGAAGAGCCGACGGCCGAGACCAAGACCGTCGAAGAAATCATCGGTCCGACCGCCGCGGCCACGCCTCCTTCTACTACCACTCGAGTTAGGCCGACGAAGATAAGGATGGCCAGCATCAGGGTCAAAAAGGCCGCCCACAGCGGCAAGCCAGACTGCCACAGCCAGATAGTCATTACCGCGACACCGGAGAGCCAAGTTAAGACTGCCGTCCGATAGGAGAGCATCTCGCCGCTGTCGTCGATGCGGTCGTCGCCCTTGAGGGCCTTGCGCAGTACGTCGCGCAGGTGCTCGCGGCCGATCCACAGGCCGAAAAGCACTAAGACGATCATCGCTCCCTGCCCTTGGTGGGCAAGGATCGGCTCGCTAGGAGCACCGTAAACGAGCTTTTCGGTGCTGCCGACCCCTAAGATCCCCAGTCCCCCTCGGATCAGCTTGGCGATGGTGTTGAAAAACCACAGGCTGAAAGCGATGTCGAGGTTGATGAGATAAGCAAATCCCACCATGGGAAAGCTCAGGCGGAAGATCAGGCTTGTGGTGTTGCGCAGGATCGGGATGGAGGAGACGAGTTGGATGGCGGGGATGAAGTTGAAGTACGCGTGTAGGGCGTTGAGGCTGCTGACGAGCGCGGGTAGAGCAAAGCCGATCCACATAATCGGATTTTTGAAGAAAGGGCCTAGGGCCTCTCCGCGGCCCCCACTCTGCACCATGGCTAGGGGCACCTGCACCAGCGGATAAACTAGCCGCTCTCGCTCCACCCACTGGCGGCGCATAATGACCATAGACGAGATCATGACCAAGTACAGGGCTACGATCAGAATAGTCCAATAGCACAGCGGGCCGCCCCAGACAGCCCAAGGTACCCCAACAGTGCGCGGTGCTCCTTCGTAAAACCACTTGACCGCCTCGGGATTCTGCGGCGCGATCCAGTCGGGAAGGTGCGGCAGGATGTGCAAGGCCCACTCGTTTTCCGGGGTGGCGTAGTACTGGGCACCAGTGATGATCGTCAGCCAGTACTCGCTGAGGCCCATCGTGGGGATGGCCGAAGCCGTGAGCATCATAATGTACGCGACGATGAGCTCGCAACGCCCGAGGGCCACAGGAGCGGCGAAGCGCGTCAGCAAGGCATTGAACAAGCCCGTTAGCAAGAAGAAGAGGAACAGGGCACCCGCTGCGCTGAAATCAATGGACATGTAGGAGCCGCGGATGACCATGTTGCCGTACGGCGCTCCCACGGCAATGCACAGCGACCCTAGGGTGCCCGCCACCAGCGCCTTGGCGCTGAAGACCGGCTCGGCTCGTACTGGGGCCTTAAAGGTAGGCTCTTTCGACAAATCCATTGAGACGATCTATAGAGAAGGTCTATACATTTATATCTATCATCGTCCTTGGTCCAACCAGCCTATTTTCTCTAATTGCGCCAAGGTCCACCAAGCCAACAGGCCGATCGCCCCCCCGCTCACCAAAGCGCTGAACAAGGCCAGCGGCAAGAGCGCGAACAGACCGCTGTGGCCGATATAGCCAGCGGCGAGAACAAGTTGGCTGAGCTGGTGCGCCAACGCGCCCCAGATGCTCAGGCCCACGACGCTGAAAAGCCGTGCCCCTATGCGGCGGACCGCAACCATGACCAGCCAACTTGCCAAGCCAGCTCCACCGCCAATAACAAAGGCCGGACCGGCAAATCCGCCGCTGAGCAAGCCGCCAACTGCGAGCTTGATGGCACTAACGGCCAACGCCGGACCGCCGCCAAAGCTCACCAGCGCGACCAAAACCGGCAAATTGCCGAGGCCCAACTTCATCCAAGGCAAGGGTTTGGGCACTAGCGATTCGAAGGCGAAGAGCACGATTGCCGCACTGGCCATAAGCCCCAAACGGGCCACATCTCTAGGGTGTGCAAACATCAGCGAATCATCGCGTCTATGGGCGCGGCTCCAGCGATCCTCAGCACTAGGCCGTTGGGCACGCACGCGGTCACGTCGCCCGCCCGCTGCAGCCAGCCCTGCCGCATGCAGATTTTGTGGACGCAGGGCGCGGAAAGCACGCGCGCACCCTTGGGGCCGATCTCGATCTCGCTCACTCCCAAAGATCCCGCAACCGGCAAGACCCCGTAGTTGGAGAGGGCATGTGTGGCGGGCGCGGCTCCCGCCAACTCGACAATGAGCACGTCGCCGGCTTCGGCCGTATAGCGGCCGTAGAGTACCAGCCCGATCGCACTCAAGCCCACCACGAGTGCGAGGATTTTATCCGCTCGCGTCAGCGCCGGTGCGTTTTCGGTATTTAGCCGCCACATCCTGCGTCCTTTTCTGTGCCCATTTTAATTTAACTTTTACCGCGCGTGAAAACGAACGCGGATCTTCTGCTTGTATGTTCTTGTTTTTTTTTTATATGCTTGTTTATATTGACGAGCGAGTAGATAGCGAACGATTCCATGACTGAAACCTCTCTCACACATCTTGCGGCCCTTCCTAACACCTACTTGGACGAACTCGTCGAGCAGGGGGGCGACGAACTGCGGCTGTCAATGCTGCTGATCGAGGTCTCCTCCTGCAATGACCAAGCCGATTTCGAGTTGCTCAACCGCGCCTACTACTTCGCCAAGGAGCATCACAAGGGTCAGATCCGCAAGTCTGGAGAGCCGTTCATCGCCCACTGCGTCGAAGTGGCTCGAC
>JAPOYQ010000752.1 GCA_026706505.1 Gemmatimonadota bacterium | reverse complement strand
GTGGACCAATGCCGACAACGAGCGGGTGGGAATCTTTTACCTCTACAATAGCGTTGGCTCGCGCTGGAGTTCGTGGTTGCCGCCGGCTGAACTCGTCGATCAGATGCCGCCGATGCGGCAGACCCTGTTTCGCGGCACGTACTGCGCCGATAACGTACCGGGCTTCCGCTATGGCGGCCAGAACCAGCGCGACCGGCCGGTTGCCGGATGATAAACTCGCGCTGGGCGAGGTTTTGACGCAAAGGGTTGCGGTTTAAAAAGAAAGCGGCTGATGTATATCCAAGACCAAGTTTCCATTAGTGAACTCGACGACGAGCATCTGAGCTTCTTTCGCGCGATCGGGGTGGACTCGATCCATCTGGATTTGCGCGGGGGAGCGCCCGCTGCCGGGCGTCGGGGCGGTACCGGCTCGGCGAATACGTCGCTGGCGCAGAATTTAAAGGTCGGCAAGGACTGCACTGACGCGTTGGCGCAGGCGCGGGAAAAGGTCGAAGCGCATGGCATGAAGCTGAACAATATCTTCATGCCCGCTTGGGAGGAGATCACCTTGGCCGAAGAGGACATGGATGAGAAGATCGGCCACTGGTGCAAGATGCTGGAGAGCGTGGGCCGAGCCGGCATTCCCTGCGTGGGCTGGAACTTCAAACCCATGGGCAACTTTCGCACCCCTGCGGACACGGGTAGGGGCGGCGTGCAATACAGTACGTTCGACTACGCAGTTTTTGCTAAAAACCGGCCCGAACCGCACGAGCCTCCAGTGGACGAAGCGCAGATGTGGGCGCGGATGGAGCGATTTTTAGCAGCGGCGATCCCCGCGGCCGAAAAGGCTGGGGTGCGGATGGCCCTGCACCCGGACGACCCGCCAATTCCCGAGCCGCTAGGAGGTGTGGCGCAGATTTGTTCGACCCTAGATCAGTTCCGCAAGATCTTCTTCGAGATCGCGCCGAGCGACAGCAATTGTATGCTCTTTTGCCAGGGGTGCATGACTGAGTTGCTAGGGCCGGAAAAGATCTACGATGCAATCGCCGAGATGGCTGCAAAGAGCAAGATCGCATGGGTGCATTTCCGCAATGTGCGCGGGCAGTTGCCGCGATTTACCGAGGTGTTCTTGGACGAGGGAGAAGTGGATATGCGGCGAGCGATGGAAGTATATCGAGACAATGGGTTCAATGGGCCGTATATGATGGACCACACGCCGTCTTTTGCGCATGGGTACGGGTCGTTGTATGGGAAGGCGTATGCGATTGGGTATATTCGGGCGTTGATCCAGATGGTGTACGGGTGAACCGGGTGTAAACGCAGGACGACTTGGAGGAGAGAATATGCCAGTATTGAGTAAAGAAGATCGGGCCTTCTGGGAAGAGAACGGCTATGTGATCGTCCACAACGCCGTGCCCCAGGAAAACTTGGACGCGATGGTGGCGGCGATCTGGGAATTTCTGGAGATGGACCCAGAACGCGCAGAGGATTGGTACAAGTACCAGCCCTATACCCGCGACAATCGGTGCTCGCCGATATCAGCGGGGGGCATGGTCGAAATCTACCAGCACCAAGCCCTGTGGGACAATCGGCAGTACCCCAAGGTGCATCAGGCTTTTGCCGAGATCTGGGGTGACGAGAAACTGTGGGTCTCGCTGGACCGGGCCAATATGAAACCGCCAGCGCGCGAGGATCGGCCCGAATGGTGCAACAAGGGGATGATTCACTGGGATGTCGATACGGCACAGCAGCCGGTGCCCTTTGGGGTGCAAGGGGTGCTGTATTTGACGGATACGGCGGAGGACCAAGGCGGCTTCCAGTGCGTACCCGGCTTTCACCGGATGTTCGACGAATGGGTCAAGACCCAGCCGGCGGATCGCGATACGCGCAAACCCGATCTAACAGGGCTGACGGTCGAATCGATTGCAGGCCAAGCCGGAGACCTGCTGATCTGGCATCGGTTGTTGGCCCACGGCAACGGCCACAATCGGTCCGATCGTCCGCGATTGGCGCAGTATATCACCATGAAGCCAGCACCCGCGAACGGAGAAGCCACACGCCAGGAGCGGATCACGGCTTGGCAGGAGCGGCGACCGACGCCCCGCTGGCCCGGCGATACGCGAGATTGGGAACACCAGCATCAGCAGCCAGCCGAGTTGACTTCCCTAGGGCGGAAACTCTTGGGAGTGGATTCGTGGAATTAAAACCTTTTAAGGAGCGATTCAATGAGTAAGAAAATCAACCGCGCCGTCGAACTCCTCGCCGAGGATCAGCCCATCTACTACACAGGTGCCCATGCCGGACACGTGCTGACCTATGAGCAGGGCAAAGAGGACGCTGGAACTTGGGCCGACTACATCAACGTCGGCATGGAACACGGTTCGTTCGACATGGCGGGGCTGGACGAGTACTTGCGCGGCTTGATCGCCGGTGGGCCGACCCGCAGCGGGCACCGGACTCCGGCGATCATCGTCGAGGCCCCAGTCGAGGGCCGATCCGAAGAAATCGTGCGCTACAATGCTTGGCAGTTTCGGCAGATCTTGGGCCGGGGGGCGCACGGCATTCTGCTTTGCCAAGCCGAATCGGCCGGGGCCGTCCGGGCCTTTGTCGAGTCGTGCCGCTATCCGGTCAACACCATCGGCGTTGGGGCCGATTTAGGCCGGGGCACGCGCGGCGTTGGCTCAGAGGGGGTGTGTGC